>CANJEY010000097.1 GCA_947472615.1 Beijerinckiaceae bacterium | reverse complement strand
GGCGCAACGCGCGCGTCACATTCGTCAGCCGCGTACCGAACAGGAACGTGTGAACGCGCTTGCGGCGCGCCGTCATCACATGCAGGAAATGCAGGAAGACGCGCGTGTAGTCCGCCATCGACCCGGAAATGTCGCAGATCGCCACGATCGGCGGATGACGCTCGGCGTGCGACCGGAACGCCAGCTCGATGCCCGCGCCGCCGGCGCGCAGCGAGCGGCGGAACGAGCGGCGCGGATCGATCACGTCGCCGCGCGCATCCGCCACGAATCGCCTGATGCGGCGCGCATCGTCCGTCATCGACAGCCGGTCGATTTCGGCTTCGGCGCGGGCGATCTCGGCCGCCGTCATCTGGGCGAAATCCTTTTTCTGAAGGACTTCCGTCGCCGACATTGTCATGCGCGCGTCGAGGTCGAGCGATTGTTCGCCCTTCTGCTTGTCGGGCTGCTTGAACAGCGCCTCCGCGACGCGCGTCGCGCCGGCTTCAGCTTTTTTCTTTTCCTGCTTCGCCGGCTCCGCAACAGGGGACATCATCGCCAACAGCTTCTCCATGAAGCCGCGCTTCTTCCAGAAGACCCGGAACGCCTGATCGAAGATGATCGTGTGCTCGTGCTTCTTGACCAGCACCGCATGCAGCGTCGCGCGAAAATCGTCTCGGCTGGAAATGCCGGCCGCTTCAACGGCCCGCACCGCGTCGATGGCGCTGCCGGGTCCGACCGGCAGGCCGGCGTCGCGCAACGCGCGCGCAAAATAGACGATGTTGAGCGCGAGCTGGCCGGTTGCGGTTTCGTCCTGCGCCTGATCGCTCATGCGGCCGTCAACCCGCCGGCTTGGCCCGCTCGACTTCGACGCTGTACGTCCCATTGGTCTGGAACACGTTGATCTTGTCGCCGGTCTGCAGCACGCCGACGTCGACGTCGCTCGTCGGCAGCACGATCGTGACCCGGTTGCCGCTCAGCACCATCACCTGCGATCCGTTGACCAGCGCGTGCCGGCCCCATTCCTTGATCTGGCTGTAATAGGGCTCCTTGCGCCAGGCCCCCGGCGCTCCCGGATCGAGAGTCACAGCCAGCGCCGTGGTCCCCGGATAGGTCGACAGCACAAAGCGGGCGCGATCGGGCTTCCACTCCGGACCGAGCGTCGGGCTGAGCCGCCATTCGCAGAAGAACGTGCGGCAGAAGCCGGGACGATCATCATAGATCTTGCAGCCCTTGCCCTGCTCGACGTGCTGACACCACTTGCCCGCCGGTTTGTCGAGATCGGGAAAGTTGAAAACCTTGCAGCACAGATTGCAGGGACCGCACGTCCGGTCGGGCAGGACGCCCGGCGGAACATCGGGATTGATGGCGACGTCGGTCATCAGCTCGCTCGCATTTCGGAAAGGATTTCGGCCGCCTTCGAACCTTCGATGCGGGCGATGTCGTCCTGATATTTCAGCAACACGCCCAGCGTGTCGGACACCATGGCGGGGTCGAGCGCCACGGCGTCGAGTTCGCTGAGCGCCGTCGCCCAGTCGAGCGTTTCGGCGACGCCCGGCTGCTTGAACAGGTCTTCCTTGCGCAGCGCCTGCACGAAGGAGACGATCTCTTTCGTCAGCCGCGCCGGGGCGCCCGGCACTTTTGTCCTGACGATCTTCATCTCGCGCGCCGCATCGGGATAATCGACCCAATGATAGAGGCAGCGGCGCTTCAGGGCGTCGTGAACTTCGCGGGTTCGGTTGGACGTGACGATCACGATCGGCGGATGCTCCGCCTTGATGGTGCCGAGTTCAGGCACCGTGACCTGAAAGTCCGACAGCACTTCGAGCAGGAAAGCCTCGAAAGCTTCATCGGTGCGATCGAGTTCGTCGATCAGCAGCACCGGCGGGCCTTCCGCATAAGGCTCCAGCGCCTGCAGCAACGCCCGCTTCACCAGATAGCGCTCCGAGAATACGTCATGCTCGAGCCGCGTCCGGTCGGTTTCGCCGGAGGCCTCGGCCAGCCGGATCGCCATCATCTGCTGCGCGTAATTCCACTCGTAGACGGCGGAGGAAACGTCGAGTCCCTCGAAACATTGCAGGCGAATCAGCTTGCGGCCGAGCGTCGAAGCCAGAACCTTGGCGATCTCGGTCTTGCCGACTCCGGCCTCGCCTTCCAGAAACAGCGGTCGGCCCATGCGCAGCGCCAGAAACAGCACCGTCGCCAGCGAGCGGTCGGCGATGTAATCGGCGCTGTCGAGGAGCTTCACGACGGCGTCGATGGAAGCCGGAAGCCCGCCTTTCGCGACTGTAGGACCTTTGCTGGACGGCATGCGCGCCGGGACTCCGTGACGGGACAGGGCCTTTTACCCCGGCCCGGACGGGGTCCGCAAACGGTTACGGCGGCGATCGCTCGCCGCCGCACCTGCTTGCGATGCGAGAATGCTTTATTTCGCCTTGTCGGTCGCGCGCTTCGCCATCACGGTGATCAGATGCGCGCGATACTCGGCGTCGGCGTGAATGTCTGTATTGAGGCCCTCGGCCGGCATCTTGACGCCTTCGAGTGACTTGGAGCTGAACTTGGCCGTCAGCGCCGCCTCGATCTTGGTGGCGCGGAACACGCCGCTCGCGCCCGCGCCGGTGACGGCGACGCGCACGTCCGAGCCGCGCTTGGCGACGAACACGCCGACGATCGCATAGCGCGAGGCCGGGTTGCGGAACTTCTCGTAGCCGGCCTTGGCGGGGATCGGGAAGCTCACCTTGGTGATGATCTCGCCCTCTTCCAGCGCCGTCTCGAACAGGCCGGTGAAATAATCCTCAGCCTCGATCTTGCGCTTGTTGGTGATGATCGTCGCGCCGAGCGCCAGCGCCGCAGCCGGATAATCCGCCGCCGGATCGTTGTTGGCGAGCGAGCCGCCGATCGTGCCGCGGTTGCGCACCGCCGGATCGCCGATCATGCCAGCGAGATCGGCCAGAGCCGGAATCGCTGCCTGCAATTCCTTCGAATTGGCGACGTCGAAATGGCGGGTCATCGCGCCGATGACGACGGAGCGGCCCTTGACCTCGATGCCGGCGAGATCGCCGATCTTGCTCAGGTCGATGAGGTTGGCGGGCGAGGCCAGCCGCTGCTTCATGGTCGGCAGCAGCGTCATGCCGCCGGCGAGAAACTTGGCGTCTTCCGCCTTGCCGGCGACGCTCGCCGCCTGCCGCACGCTGTCGGGCTGGTGGTAGGTGAACGGATACATTCGGCTCTCCTTTGACTCTGGTCCCTGAACCCGCGAGGCGGGCCTGATATTCGATTATTCGGCGGCTTTCAGGCCGATGGATTTCTGCGCCGCGCGCCAGACCGCCCGAGGCGTCGCGGGCATCGCGATATCCTCGTGGCCGAGCGCGTCGGTGATAGCGTTGATGACCGCCGGCGGCGCGGCGATGGCGCCCGCCTCGCCGCAGCCCTTGATGCCTAGCGGATTGGACGGGCAGCGCGTCTGCGTCATCCCGACATTGTAGGACGGCACGTCGTCGGCGCGCGGCATGCAATAATCCATATAGCTCGCGGTCACGAGCTGTCCGCTCTCGTTGTAGACGGCGCTTTCGTGCAACGCTTGGCCGATGCCCTGCCCGATGCCGCCGTGCACCTGTCCCTCGACGATCATCGGGTTGATGATTTCGCCGAAATCATCAACCGCCGTCCAGCGGTCGATGCGGGTGACGCCCGTCTGCGGATCGATTTCAAGTTCGCAGATGTGGACGCCGGCCGGGAAAGTGAAGTTCGTCGGGTCCCAGAAGGCGCTTTCCTTCAGGCCCGGCTCCAGTTCCTGCCCGGAAAACTTGTGCGCGATATAGGCCTGCAGGGCGACTGACGCAAAGTCGATCGACTTGTCGGTGCCCTTCACGCTGAACTTGCCGTCCTTGAACTCGATGTCCTTGTCGGACGCTTCGAGCACGTAGGCTGCGACCTTCTTGGCCTTGGTCTCGATCTTGTCGAGCGCCTTGGAGATCGCCGACATGCCGACCGCGCCGGAGCGCGAGCCGTAGGTGCCCATGCCCATCTGCACCTTGTCGGTGTCGCCATGCACGATCGACACGTTGTCGATCGAAATGCCGAGGCGGCTGGACACGAGCTGCGCGAAGGTCGTCTCGTGGCCCTGCCCGTGCGAATGCGAGCCGGTGAGGATTTCCACGGTGCCGACCGGATTGACGCGCACCTCGGCCGATTCCCACAGGCCGACGCCCGCGCCGAGCGAGCCGACCGCCGCCGACGGCGCGATGCCGCAGGCTTCGATATAGGCCGAGATGCCGACGCCGCGCAGCAGGCCCTTCTTGGCCGATTCGCGCTTGCGCTTACCGACGTTCTTGTAGTCGGCCATTTCCAGCGCCTTGGTCAGCGACGCGTCGTAATCGCCCGCGTCGTAGCACATGATGACCGGCGTCTGATGCGGGAAGGTGCGGACGAAGTTCTTCTTGCGGAACTGCGCCGGATCGACGCCCGTTTCGCGCGCCGCGACCTCGATCAAACGCTCGACCACGAACGTGGCTTCCGGCCGGCCCGCGCCGCGATAGGCGTCGACCGGCGCCGTCGTGGTGTAGATGCCGTCGACCTCGGCGTAGATCGCCGGAATGTCGTACTGGCCCGACAGCAAAGGGGCGTACAGATAGGTCGGCACCGACGACGCGAAAGTCGACAGATAGGCGCCCAGATTGGCCTTCGTGTGGACGCGCAGGCCGGTGATCTTCCCCTTTTCGTCGATCGCCAGTTCGGCGTGCGTGACGTGATCGCGGCCATGCGCGTCGGCGAGGAACGCCTCGGTGCGGTCCGCCGTCCACTTGACCGGGCGGCCGACTTTCTTCGCGGCCCAGACGCAGACAGTTTCTTCCGCGTAGATGAAGATCTTCGACCCGAAACCGCCGCCCACGTCCGGCGCGATCACCCGCAGCTTGTGTTCGGGCGCGATGCCGATGAAGGCTGACAGCACGAGCCGCGCCACATGTGGATTCTGGCTCGTTGTGTAGAGCGTGAAGGCGTCCGAACCCGAATCGTAATCGCCGACCGCCGCGCGCGGCTCCATCGCGTTCGGCACGAGACGGTTGTTCACGATGTCGAGCTTGGTGACATGCGCGGCCTTGGCGAACGCCGCATCGGCCGCGGCCTTGTCGCCCAGGTGCCAGTTGTAAACGGTGTTGTCAGACGCGACGTCATGGATGACGGGCGCGCCGGGCTTGATGGCTTCCGCCATGTCGACGACGGGCTTCAGCACCTCGTAATCGACCTTGACCTTCTCGGCCGCCTCGCGCCCCTGCGCATGGGTTTCGGCGATGACGACTGCGACGTGATCGCCGACGTAGCGCACCTTGCCTTGCGCCAGAGCCGGATGGCCGCCGGCCTTCATGGGCGTGCCGTCCTTCGAATGGATCATCCAGCCGCAGATCAGGCCGCCGACCTTGTCGGCAGTCAGATCGTCGCCGGTAAACACCGCCAGCACGCCGGGCGACGTCAGCGCCGCCGAGGCGTCGATCGACCGGATCGCCGCATGAGCGTGCGGCGACCGCACGAACACCGCGTGGGTCTGGCCGGGGCGGTTGATGTCGTCCGTGTAATGGCCCTTGCCGGTGATGAACCGGAAATCTTCCTTGCGGCGGACGGGGGCGCCGATGCCTGTGCCGGTCATCGCTTGCTCCTGCAATGGGAAATCTGATCGTGAGGAAATCGGCGCCGGACCAACGCCCGGCGCAGGACGGCGTCAGCCGCCCATCGCCTCGGCGCCGGCCGCGATGGCCTTGACGATGTTGTGATAACCCGTGCAGCGGCAGATATTACCTTCCAGTTCTTCGCGAATCGTCTTCTCGTCGATCTTCGAGCCGTTGCGGTTCACGATGTCGACCGCCGACATGATCATGCCGGGCGTACAGAAGCCGCACTGCAGGCCATGATTCTCCCGGAAGGCTTCCTGCATCGGATGCAGCTTGCCGTCCTTGGCGAGACCCTCGATCGTCGTCACGTCCGCACCCTGGAGTCCGACAGCGAGGGCCGTGCAGGACTTGATCGACGCGCCGTTGACCATCACCACGCACGCGCCGCACTGGCTCGTGTCGCAACCGACGTGAGTGCCGGTGAGCCGCAGGTTTTCGCGCAGGTAATGCACCAGTAGCGTGCGCGGATCGACATCGGCGCTGACAGCCTTACCGTTTACCGTCATGGAAACGACGGGCATGAGCATTCCTCCAGACAGGCCGGCGACAGCACGCGCTGAACGCAACCGGCGATGACGACAATCGATGTACCATCGGACGGGGCCAGCTTCGCGTCTCCGCAGCCAACCTTCCGAGCCGGACAGTGATATGCCCTTTTTCAGCCGTCAAGCAAAGGGGCGCTCGAGGATAGTTTCGGGGGGTGGCGGCCGATCTTAGGCCGCCCTTTTTCCGGCGAGGGCTATACGAAGACGCCGGGCGCGATAAAGCGGCCCGGCGCAAAAATTCGTAAAAAAGAGTTTGGTCGATGGCGTCAGCCCCTCAGGCGCTGACGATCTTCACGAAATTGGCGAAGAACGCGTCGGCGTTCTTCTTGGCCACGCCGTCGATGAGACGCGCGCCGAGCTGGGCGATCTTGCCGCCGACATTCGCCTCGACGTCGTAGCGCAAGACCGTGCCGCCGCCTTCGGCGTCGGTAAGTGAGACTTTCGCGCCGCCCTTGGCGAAGCCCGCGACGCCGCCCTCGCCCTGTCCGGCGATCCGGTAGCCGTTCGGTGGATCGAGATCGAGTAACTCGACACTGCCCTTGAAGGTGGCGCTCACTGGGCCAACCTTGAGCTTGACCACGGCTGAGAAGCCGCCGGCCTCGGTCTTGTCGAGCGACTGACAGCCCGGAATGCAAGCCTTCAGAACTTCGGGATCATTGAGCTTGTCATAGACCGCCTGCCGGTCCGCCGGGAGGGTGACCTCCCCCGTCATCGTCATCGCCATGGTGCGCCTCGCCTTCGGCCGCCGTTCGGCGGCATGAAATTGAATGGCGCTGTCATCGCAGCGCGACGGCCTCGATGCAAGCCTTGCAATAGACCGCGTCACAGAGCCTCACCGCGTGGCATGAGCTTCGCAACTGTTGCGCGGCGGGCGGCGGACCGCTATTCGCTTGCCCAAAGGCGCGACGGAACGCTGTTTATGTGTCGGGAGTAACAAAATGACTCGGTTGCGAGTCGGGGACGACTTTTTCAACGTCGTCGTCGAGGGCCAGGAGAACAAGCCGGCGCTCCTCCTCTCCCATTCGCTCGGCGCGAACCTGCACATGTGGGACGCGCAGGTTCCGGTCCTGACCCATCATTTCCGCGTCATCCGCTACGATTCGCGCGGTCACGGGCGCAGCGACGCGCCGCGCGGGCCCTATTCGATCTGGCGTCTGGGCCGGGACGCGCTCGGCGTTCTGGACGCGCTGGGGATCGAAAAAGCCCATGTGCTCGGCCTGTCGATGGGTGGTTTCGTGGGCCTGTGGCTGCTCGCCAACGCCCGCGACCGGATCGGCCGGGCGGT
The DNA here is from genome assembly GCA_947472615.1 of Beijerinckiaceae bacterium. Classification (GTDB taxonomy): domain Bacteria; phylum Pseudomonadota; class Alphaproteobacteria; order Rhizobiales; family Beijerinckiaceae; genus Terripilifer. The sequence goes on along the minus strand of CANJEY010000097.1, from coordinate 4,592 downwards.
GCTGGCCAACACCGCCGCCTCGATGCCACCGCCCGACACCTGGAACACCCGCATCCGGATGGCCCGCGAGAACGGCATGGCGGCGATCGCCCCCATGGTGGCCAACCTCTTGTTTCCAAAGACTTTTCAGGACAGTTCGCCCGCAAAGGTCGACCGCGTCCGCGCCATGCTGGCCGCGACGCCCGCCCATGGTTACGCCGCCTGCTGCGCCGCCATCCGCGACATGGACCAGCGCGAAACGATACGGTCCATCACAAACCCGGTTCTGGTGATCGCCGGGCGGCAGGACCAGTCGACCCCGCCCGATCGCGGCCGACTGGTGGCGGACAGCATTCCGGGCGCGCAATTCCTGGTGCTCGACGCCGGCCATCTGTCAAACATCGAGGCGGAGGACGCTTTCAACTGCGCTGCGGTCGAATTCCTCACCACGCCCGAAAAAGTCGCCAAGCCCGTAAAGAAGCCGCCAGTCGCCGCAAAGCCGGTGGAAAAACCTGCAGCCGAACCGAAAGCCAAATCTTCGGCCAAGAAAGCCACGAAGAAGAAAGCGGCCAAGAAGCCCCGCAAGCCCAAGGCCCCCGCGCGCAAGACGGCGAAAAAGTCGGCCAAGAAGGCGGCGCGGAAGAAGCCGACCAAGTCTGCGTCCCGCACATCAGCCCGCAAACCTGCGCGGAAACCGGCCCACAAGCCCGCCGCCAAGGCAAAGGCCCGCTCCCGCGCGGCGGCGAAGAAACGCTGATAAATCGCGCCCTTGATTGCCGCATGGCGTAACGCTTGCTAGCTTGCGGAACGTCCGTCTGATTCAGATTTGCCCGTCGCGCATAGGAAATCCGGCACCGCGTGGAAAACTTCCTGCAGCAATTGATCAACGGCCTGACGCTCGGGTCGATCTACGGATTGATCGCCATCGGCTACACGATGGTGTTCGGCATCATCGGCATGGTGAACTTCGCGCATGGCGACGTGTTCATGGTGTCGGCCTTCATCGCGCTGCTGATCTATCTGGCGGTGACGCAGGTGCTGGGCGTTGCGTCGCTGTTGCTGGCCTTCATCATCGTGCTGATCTGCGCCATGGCGCTGACGGCGCTGTGGAACTGGGCGATCGAGCGCATCGCCTATAGGCCGTTGCGCGGGTCGTTCCGTCTCGCGCCGCTGATCTCCGCCATCGGCATGTCGATCTTCCTGTCCAACTTCGTGCAGGTCGTACAGGGTCCGCGCAACAAGCCGGTGCCGCCGATGTTCACCGACGTCATCGCCGTGACGGAAGGCGCTTACCGGGTCACTCTGTCCTACAAGCAGATCATGATCATGGTCGTCACCGCGCTGCTGCTCGGCGCGTTCTGGTGGCTGGTGCAGAAGACGCCGCTCGGCCGCGCGCAGCGCGCCTGCGAACAGGACCGCAAGATGGCGGCGCTGCTCGGCGTCGATGTCGATCGAACGGTCTCGCTGACCTTCGTGATCGGCGCGGCTCTCGCGGCCGTCGCGGGCGTTCTGTACATGATGTATTATGGCGTCGTGAATTTCAGCGACGGCTTCGTGCCGGGCGTGAAGGCCTTCACCGCCGCCGTGCTGGGCGGAATCGGTTCACTACCAGGCGCCGTGCTGGGCGGATTGCTGATCGGCCTGATCGAGACCTTCTGGTCCGCCTATTTCTCGACCGACTACAAGGACGTCGCGGCGTTCTCGATTCTCGCCATCACGCTGATCTTCATGCCCTCCGGCATTCTCGGCCGGCCAGAAGTCGAGAAGGTCTGAACGCGATGGCGGCGGCCAAACCGGACGGCGTCGCGGGCTTTCTGTCGGCCGCCTCGATCCGTCAGTCGATGCTCGCGGCGCTCGTCGCAGCCGGTCTGGCGTTCCCGATCTTGGCGCTGCGCGCCGAGCCAGATCTCGACAATCATCTGGTCCTGATCAACCGCTGGCCGCTGCTCGCGTGGGCGGCGGCGATCGTGTTCGTCGGCCATCAACTGGCGCAGATTCCGCAGATCGGACGAGCGCTGAAATGGCTCCTGTTCGGCGTCGGCGTCCTGATGGTGGGGTCGTTGATCGTGAGCGCGCTGCGTGCCGACTTCCCGATCTACGGACGCCTTCTGCTGGCGGCGCTGGCGTTGACCACAGGCGGGACCGCGTTGGCGTTCGCCGCGCCGTTCGACGACGCGCACCCGTTCGCCGCTCGTCAGCGGGCGCTGCGCGCCATCGTGGCGAAGGTCGCGATTCCGCTCGGCCTGCTGGCGCTGTTTGCGTTTCCGCTCGTGATGCTGGCGGCGCTCGGCCCGGCCGGCTCGTTGAAGTGGATCAACAATTACGGCGTGCAAATTCTCATTTACGTCATGCTCGGCTGGGGGCTGAACATCGTGGTTGGCCTCGCGGGCCTGCTCGATCTCGGCTACGTGGCGTTCTACGCGGTCGGGGCTTACGCCTACGCGCTGCTGTCGACGACGTTCGGCCTGTCGTTCTGGATCTGCCTGCCGCTGGCGGGCGTGCTGGCGGCGTTCTGGGGCGTGATCCTCGGCTTTCCGGTCCTGCGGCTGCGCGGCGATTATCTGGCGATCGTGACGCTGGCGTTCGGCGAAATCATCCGCATCGTGCTGATCAACTGGACGGACGTGACGAACGGCAACGCCGGCCTGTCGTCGATTCCCCGCATCACGTTCTTCGGCGCGCCGTTCACGGCGAGCGACAACGGCTTCGCGGCGATGTTCGGGCTCGAGTTCAGCCCCATCCACCGAACGATCTTCCTGTTCTACCTGATCCTGTGTCTGGCGCTGCTGACGAACGTGGTGACGCTGCGGCTGCGCCGCCTGCCGATCGGCCGCGCATGGGAAGCGCTACGCGAAGACGAAATCGCCTGCCGGTCGCTCGGCATCAACACGACGAATACGAAGCTGACCGCCTTTGCGCTCGGCGCGATGTTCGGCGGCTTCGCGGGATCGTTCTTCGCCGTGCGTCAGGGCTTCGTGAATCCCGACAGCTTCACCTTCATGGAATCCGCCACGATCCTCGCCATCGTGGTGCTGGGCGGCATGGGCTCGCAGGTCGGCGTCGCGTTCGCGGCGGCGGCCATGATCGGCGGCACCGAAATCCTGCGCGAGCTCGATCTGCTGAAGGCGATCTTCGGGCCTGATTTCGACCCCGCCCAATACCGCATGCTGATCTTCGGCTTCGCCATGGTGGCGATGATGATCTGGAAGCCGCGCGGCCTCGTGTCGACGCGCTCGCCGTCGATCTTCCTGAAGGAACGCAAGGCCGTCGCGGGCGCGCTCGTCGGCGAGGGCCACGGCTGATGCGCTGGCGCACCGATCCCCTGCTCTGCGCCGAACATCTGACGATGCGTTTCGGAGGCCTGACCGCCGTTTCCGATCTGTCGTTCGTCGTCGGGCGCGGCGACATCACGGCCCTGATCGGCCCCAACGGCGCGGGCAAGACGACGGTGTTCAATTGTATCACCGGCTTCTACAAGCCGACCGAAGGCCGCCTCGCCTTTGCAAGACAGGGTATCGCCGATCCGGACGACGTCGCCACGTTGACCCTGTCGGGCCGACGCTCGGCGCGGATGCGCAATGGCGAACTCTATCTGCTGGAACGCATGCCGGACCACGAGATCGCGTGGCGCGCCCGCGTCGCCCGCACGTTTCAGAACATCCGCCTGTTTTCCGGCATGACGGTGCTGGAAAATCTCATCGTCGCGCAACACAATCCGCTGATGCTGGCGTCCGGCATGTCGCTGCTCGGCATCATCGGCGTCGGTCCCTATCGGGCGCGCGAACGCGAAGCTGTGCAGAAGGCCACATACTGGCTCGACCGCATCGGATTGATCGACCGCGCCGACGACCCCGCCGGCGAATTGCCGTACGGAGCGCAGCGCCGACTGGAAATCGTCCGCGCCATGTGCACGGAGCCGACGCTGCTATGTCTCGACGAGCCCGCGGCGGGACTCAACCCGAAGGAATCGTCCGAGCTCAATGCGCTGTTGCGCATGATCCGCGACGAACACGGGACGTCGATTCTGTTGATCGAACACGACATGTCGGTCGTCATGGAGATTTCCGATCATGTCGTAGTGCTCGACTATGGCGTGAAGATTTCTGATGGCGCACCGGACGAAGTCCGCAACGACCCGAAAGTGATCGCCGCCTATCTGGGCGTCGACGACGAAGCGGACGTCGAGAGCGTTGTGGCGGAGGTGACGCGATGATCGCTCTGCTTGCGGCCATTCCGCGCCGAACCCAGAGGCTTCCTCATCCTGAGGAGCGCCCGCAGGGCGCGTCTCGAAGGACGAGGAAGCCTGGACGCCGTGGCTCCTTTTTCGAGTCGCCCAAGTGCTTCGAGACAGCCGCCTCGCGGCTTCCTCAGCATGAGGGCTTGAGGCTCGGCAAGGACCTACGGGAGCAATCCCGATGACCGAGCCCCTCCTCGCCCTGCGCGGCGTCGAAACCTATTACGGCAACATCGTCGCCCTGAAGGGCGTCGATCTCGACGTGCGCGAAGGCGAGATCGTCACGATGATCGGCGCCAACGGAGCCGGCAAGTCGACGCTGATGATGACGATCTTCGGCGCGCCGCGCGCCCGCATGGGAACGATCCATTTCGCCGGG
>CANJEY010000096.1 GCA_947472615.1 Beijerinckiaceae bacterium | reverse complement strand
CGGTCGCGTTCGAGGTGAAAGCGCTCGTCATCACCAGCGTCGAAACATTGGTGGCCATCGCATAGGTCCCGGCGAACGAGTCGATCACCGTGTGATGACCGCCCGCGCCCGCGTTCACCACATCGGCGGCGCTGCGGACGTAGAACATATCGTCGCCGCCGCCGCCGTTCAGGGTGTCGCCGCCGCCCGCGCCATCGAGCGTGTCGTTGCCCGCGCCGCCCGTGATAGCATTCGCCCAATTGCCGCCCGTGCCGGCGAACGCGCCCGCGCCGATGAACGTCAGGTTTTCGACGTTGAAGACGTTTCCGAGCGAGAAGGCATTCAGAGTCGTGTTGATCGTGTCGACGCCTTCGCCCGGAATCTCCAGCACCTTGTCGAGCGCGTGATAGACGTACTAGGCGTCGTCGCCGGCGCCGCCCCGAAGCTTGTCGCCCAGCGCCGCAAGGGCCGATGCGCCATACAGAACATCATTGCCGAGCCCGCCCGCCAGCGCATCGCCGCCGGCGTCGCCGTGCATCGTGTCATTGCCATTGCCGCCGACCAGATTGGCGTTTGCGCCGAGCGCCGTCAGTTCGTTGCCGAGATTGTTGGCGAAGACGCTGGCGTTCCACGGCGTCGCCTGCAGCACCACGGCGCGCACGTTCGCCGCCGCCGTATAGCTCGACAGGCCTTCGATCACGGTGTCGACGCCCGCCGTCGTGCTGGTGATCGTCACGCCCGCGGAGGTCAGCACATAGGTGTTGTTCCCATCGCCGCCGACGAGCGTATCGCCTGCGCCCCCCGTCAGCGTGTCGTTGCCAGCGCCGCCGGTGATGACATTGGCGAGGTTGTTGCCAGTCCCCGCAAAATCCGCGGAGCCTATGTAGGTAAGATTTTCCATATTGAACTTCGAAGCGATGGAATAAGATTTCAACAGCGATCGTATCTCGTCGATTCCATCGTCGGGATTCTCAGCGACAACGTCGCCGATTTCATCGACATAGTAGACATCGTTCCCGGCAGCTCCACGCATCTGATCGGAGCCCACGCCACCATTCAGCGTGTCGGCCCCATCGCCGCCGCGCAGAAAATCATCACCCCAACCGGCCGCCAGCGAGTCGTCGCCGGCGTCACCCGTCAACACATCGACGCCGTCGCCGCCCCACATCGTGTCCGCGCCATCGCCGCCCGAAAACGTGTCGTTTCCCGCCAGACCTACGAATACATTGGCTACGCCATTACCTGTTCCAGCAAAACTCCCGCCGCCCGAATAGATGAGGTTGGCCTCTCCCGAAGCAAGTGTGCGACTGGCCGCACTGCTCCTGACTGTTCCATCAGTCGGAGCCGCAATGATTTCGAGATCGATACCTATATAGTCGCCAAAATTGCTGATGCCCCGCGTCCAGAATTCAACAAAACTGCCAGCCGCCATCGTGCCTGGAGTCGTGTACGAAAACGCGTAGGGATGATTGACGTCGGTCGTCAGCGTCGACAATTCGAAGCCGTAAACGCCCGGAATATATAAGCCAAAATGATTGTCGCGGCCGACGTCGCGCGTCATCCACGCATGGCCAGATACTGTGACGATGCTGTCAGACGCTGCCGTCCACACGATGGCGATCGGTTGCGAGGAACTCGAATGCGCGACCACATCGCCTTCATTCCATCCATGCGCGAACAATTCCGCTCCGTTGGACCGGAAAATCCCCGGCAGATCCCCGAATGACTCTTGTGGGGAACCCCAAGGGTCGCTCGTTCGAACCGTTGGATCGATGGTCCCACCTAGGACCCCGATGTTGGTGGGGCTCGCATATCGAAAAGCCCATTGGCCGTTCTGGTTGACGCCATCGACCCAGTCGTTTGAAAGATCGCTGACGACGCGCGGCCCCAGAGGAAGCGCGGGAAGCGAAACTATCGAGTCCGAAAATTGCAATGCTTCGACGTTGACCAAAGTATCGACGCCGTCAGGAGCGTTGTTTCGATTGTCGACAATCGACACACTGCCATCAACGTTGCGACCGATTGAATAGTTGCCCCGTGCTGCTGAATAAATTGCAACGTCGCGACCGATTCCACCGTCGATCGAATCGTTGCCCGCGCCGCCGTTCAAGTTATCAGCGCCGTCCAAACCTCGGAGGGTGTCGTTGCCGCCGAACGCCTGCAACGAATCCGCCAGATTAGACCCTACGATCAGATCTGAAGACTCCGTCGCTGCGACGGTATTGACGATGCCCGCAGGGTTGGTGACTGCGCCACCGGGGCTCAAACTGTTCCCTGAGATGTCGACGATGGAAGCGCCATTGAAGTCAAATGCAACTATCGCGAGATCGTTCGTACTCTCCCCGGCTTGCACGACGTAGTCAAAAAAAAGAATAGAATCCGACGACAAAACAGAGTTGTAAGTCGCAATGCCTCCATTGTTTAATGTAAGCCTCGGATTTCCCCCGACGTGAACGCCTTCATTGAGACCGACTTGTATGCTGGAGCTTTGCCCGACAAGTAATGTCCCGCTGCCACCATTGATGGTGGCGCCGGTGATCGCTACCGATCCAACATTCGGGCTTGTCGAATCGAGTGTAAAAATGAACGCCTCAGATATCCCGGACACGAATCCAGCTGCATCGATTTGGCGGACAACGACACTGTTCTGTCCCTCGACGACGGATGCTGAATTGGACCAGTCGACGCCCCCATTTGTCGAGTACTGGACGCTAGCACCTGCTTCGATGGAGGCGACACTTAAGGAACCAATATTTGTGATCTTGTCACTGGCGGACCAACCCGTGTCTGAGGTGAGAGATAAAATTGGAATGCGAGGGGCGGGCTCCCATACCCTCGATCGGAGAACTGCCCCACCGCCCGTTTCGAGCGACAACCAAACCGCTGCGAAGCCCCCATTCGATAGCGGCACGATCTGTTGTTGATACTGGTTGTTCGTATTGGTCGAACTGATTGCGATATCGCCGGTCGAGCCGTTGACGATCGCAACTGACCCGCCCGCATTAAAAACCCGGCCAAAGACATCCGAATCCGAAGCGCCCTGAGATCCGATCCAGGTGACGGCAAAGCCACCGCCAGAGAGTGCGGTGACCTCTGGCCCGCTCTGATCGCCGATGGCTTGATTGTTGACAACGAAGTCGTTTACAGAACCCCCAACGTTGACAGGACTACCGTCGATTTCGAATAACCGGCCCCACACATCCGAATTGGAATTATTCCCGCCTCCCGTCCAAGCAATAAAAATTCTTCCATTGGGCAGTACTGTCAGCGACCCTAAGAGTTGCTCTCCGCCGTTGGTCGTGCTGATGACAATATCGCCCGCTGCCTGATTAACCTGAGCTCCATTTGCATCATAAATTCGGGCATGGATATCACGATCAAAACCGTTATCTTGGGATTCCCAGGCAACAACGAAACCGCCATTTGGCAGCGATGCGATAAGCGGGTTGGCTTCATCGCGCGCGACGACATTGCTGATCAGGAAATCGTTGGCGGCGAGCGGAGATCCATCTGCTCCGAATACACGCCCACGAATGACTGGGTGCGCCGACAAGTCTGTCGACTGCCAAGTGACAACATAGCCGCCACCGGACAAGGCAGTGATCCGTTGGTTTACCTGTTCGCCGCCGCTCGACGTTCCGACGAGAAAATCAGCCACGCTGCTGGGGGTTCCATCCGCATTGAACACGCGGCCCCTGACATCATTGTCGGCGCCATTGTCGAGCGAATTCCAGACGATTGCGAAGCGCCCATTTGTCAGAGCGGCAACTTGTGGATTGGCCTGAATATTATTTGTCGAGGTGCTTACGAGAAAATCGTCCGTTGAGCCACTGATGTTCAGCGGAACGCCAGTGTTCGAGAAAACACGCGCGCGAATATCGGCAAAACCCGGATCGTTGGAGTCCCATGCGACGACAAAATTCCCGTTCGTGAGTTCTGCAACTCTCGGATTGTGCTGCAACTGCGCAGTCGTCGTGTTCACCAAGATATCATTGAGGAACCCATTTGTCGGCACCCCGATCGCATCGAATGAACGCACGCGAACATTCGTGTCGTTGCCAGCGTCTGGTGCATTCCAAACCACCAAGAAGCCGCCATTCGCCGTGGGGGCGGCATGGACGTCGGCTCCGCGGTTTTGATTTGATGTTGCAACCAAGAAATCGTTTGCGATAGCAAGAAACGTTGCAGGGGACACCGGCATTTGGAAACTCCAATAAAAATTGGATGAATTTCTCGGTAAAATTCCCAGTCCGGCAATATTTAAGGCCGTCACTCACCACGCTGTCAACGGCAAAGCTTGATGTTCAATTGCGTCAAAAAAAACATTTCTCTACAATGGGTTATTTAAGCTGCAGATTGTCCCACCCACCACTTCGCGCCCGCCATCCCCACCATCATCGCCGCTACAAACAAAACCGGCTCCCACCGCAACGAAACCAGCGCCGCAATTCCCGGCCCCGGGCAAATCCCGCCAATCCCCCAACCAATGCCGAACAGCACCGCGCCGCCAATCAGCCGCACGTCCATGTCTGTCCGCGCCGGAAGATGGAAGCCCTCATCGAGCATTGGCGCGTTGCGGCGCAAGACCAGCGCGTAGCCCGGCCCCGCAACCGCAAGTGCGCCGATCATCACGAAGGCCAGCGTCGGGTCGAAGGTTCCGGCGACGTCGAGGAAGTCGATCACCCGGTCGGGGTTCACCATGTCGGAGATGGTCAGGCCTGCGCCGAACAGCAGGCCGGCGAGGAGGGCCGCGAGATATTTCATCGCGCCCTCACAGTACGTGCCGCAGCACGAACACGGTCGCGGCGGCGCTCGCCATGAACGTGCATGTGGCTGCGATCGAGCGGCGCGACAGCCGCGCCAGTCCGCAGATGCCGTGGCCGCTGGTGCAGCCGGAGCCCAGTACTGTGCCGAAGCCAACCAGCAGGCCGGCGACGATAGTGCCCGCGTAGCCGGTCTGGAACGTCAGGCTCGCCCAGTCCTTCAGGCCGAGCGCCGCCATCAGGGCCGCACCCGCCATCAGGCCGGCGAGAAAGCAGGCGCGCCAGCCGAAGTCTGCGTCGAGCTTCAGGGTGAGCAGGTTCGACGCGACTCCGCAGATCCCGGCGATACGGCCGAGCGTCAGCATCAGCAGCACCGCCGACAGGCCGATCAGCGCGCCGCCGATCAGCGCATGGATGGCTGAGGCCATGTCGCGCTCCCTCAGCCGTTCAGCATGCCCTTCACGGCGGCGCTGACCCTGGCGAAATCCATCTGGCCCGTGTACTTCGCCTTCAGGGCGGCGATCACCTTGCCCATGTCCTTCATACCCGCGGCGCCGGTTTCGGCGATGGCGGCCGAGATGGCGGCCTTCACGTCGTCCTCGCCCATTTGTTTGGGCAGGAATTCGGTGATGATGGCGATTTCCTCGCGCTCCTGCGTCGAGAGGTCGGTGCGGCCAGCCTTTTCGTAGATCTCGGCCGATTCCTGCCGGCTCTTCACCATCTTCTGCAGCAGCGACAGGATGTCGTCGTTGGTGACGGTCTTGCCCGAGCCGCGCGCCTCAATGTCGCGATCCTTCAGGGCGGCGGTGATCATCCGGATGGTGGACACGCGGCGCTTGTCGCCCGCCTTCATGGCGTCCTTGAGCTGGGCATTGAACTGTTCACGCATCGTGGTTCCCTTCGGGCGAGGCTTGACGTGCCTTGTCGGGTGCTCCAAAGCACCCCAATGATATTGAATCACGGTGTAGATCGCCCATGACCGGCATTCAAGCCACGGCCGGGGGTTGGACCCGGCCCGTTCCCACTGCAGTTCTGGTGCTCGCCGACGGCACGGTTCTCGAAGGCTTCGGCCTCGGGGCGACCGGCCACGCGGTCGGCGAGGTCTGTTTCAACACAGCCATGACGGGCTATCAGGAAATCCTGACCGACCCGTCCTACGCCGGTCAGATCATCACCTTCACGTTCCCGCACATCGGCAATGTCGGAACGAACGAGGAAGACATCGAGACCGTCAACATGGCGGCCTCCTCGGGCGTGCGTGGCGCTATCATGCACGCCGGCATCACCGCGCCGGCTAATTTCCGCGCCTCCCGCCACCTGAACGATTGGCTGAAGGCGCGCAACATCATCGGCCTCTGCGGCATCGATACGCGCGCCCTCACGGCGCTGATCCGCGAGAAGGGCATGCCGAACGCCGTCATCGCCCATGCGCCGGACGGCAAGTTCGATCTCGAGGCCCTGAAGCGCGAAGCCGCCGCCTGGCCGGGCATCGACGGCATGGATCTCGTGCCCTCCGTCACCACCGCGCAGCGCTACGACTGGGACGAATCCATCTGGACGCTCGGCAAGGGCTACGGCCAGCGCGAGGAGACGAAGTTCAATGTCGTCGCCATCGACTACGGCGTGAAGCGCAACATCCTGCGCCTGCTGGCCGCCGCCGGCTGCAAGGTGACGGTGGTGCCGGCGACCACGAGCGCCGAAAGCATTCTGGCGATGAAGCCGGATGGCGTGTTCCTGTCGAACGGCCCGGGCGACCCGGCCGAAACCGGCAAGTATTCGGTGCCGGTGATCCGCGAACTGCTGGACAAGAAGATGCCGACCTTCGGCATCTGCCTCGGTCACCAGATGATGGCGCTCGCGGTCGGCGCAAAGACGACCAAGATGCATCAGGGCCACCACGGCGCGAACCATCCGGTGATGGACTACACCACCGACAAGGTCGAGATCGTGTCGATGAACCACGGCTTCGCGGTCGACGTTGCAACCCTGCCGGCGAATGCGAAAGAGACGCACCGCTCGCTGTTCGACGGCTCGAACTGCGGCATCGCCCTCACCGACCGCCCGGCGTTCTCCGTGCAGCACCACCCAGAGGCTTCGCCCGGACCGCAGGATTCGCACTACCTGTTTAAACGGTTCGTCGAGTTGATGGAGAAGTCGAAGGCGGCGTGAACGGAAGCGTCGCCCTCGTGCTTCGAGACGCCGCTACGCTGCTCCACAGCATGACGGCTTGCCTACAGACGTTCGGACCAGATACCTCATCCTGAGGAACCGCGCAGCGGCGTCTCGAAGGATGCAAGGCAATCCACGGAAGGCGCATAAGGGTCGCACATGTCCTGGCGTGATTTCTGGAACGGCTCTCATTCGATTTACGTGAACGCGCGTCATCGAGCGCTGCATTTCGACATGATCGGCAAGGACATCGGCGCGCTGGTTCCGGCGCGCGATGCGATCGTGCTTGATTACGGCTGCGGCGAGGCCGGATCCGCCGAGATGGTGGCGGCGCGGTGTGGCGAGTTTTATCTCTACGACACCGCTCCCAACGTGCGCGAAAAGCTGCGGCTCGTGTATGGGGCCAATCCGAAAATCCACATCCTCAACTACGAGACGCTCGAGGCGCTCGCGCCCGCCTCGTTCGACATGATCGTCATCAATTCTGTGATCCAGTATCTCTCGCACGGCGAATTCGAGCGCGTGCTCGACGTCTGCCATGCGAAGCTGAAGCCAACCGGCAAGCTGATCATCGGCGACGTCATCCCGAAGACGTCGGACGCAATCGGCGACACAAAGGCGCTGCTGGATTTCGCCCTGAAGGGCGGCTTTCTGGTCGCCGCCTGCTGGGGCCTCGTGGCGACGTTCTTTTCCGACTATCGCAAGTTGCGCAGCTCCATAGGGCTGACACGCTACGCGCCCGACGAGGTGCTGACGCTGCTGTCGGCTCAGAAATTCCACGCGGTGCGCGCGCCGCACAATATCGGCCACAACCAGACGCGCATGATGTTCATCGCCAGCCCGAAACTGGAGGCGACCGGCCTGCCATGAAACCGCTGCATCTCGCTCTCGGCGTCGTGCTCTGCGCCACGTTCGCGCCCGACGCCTCCGGTGCGGACGACAAGCGCTTCTGCGGCGAGGCCAAGATGGAGCGGGATTTTCTCGACTGTCTGAAGAAGCTCGACGCCTCTCAATTGCGCGAGATCGCCGACCTCGACAAGAAGATACGGAAGATGGGCGACGGGCCGGGCTTCGCCAAACTTGCCGATCAGTCGTCGCGAGTATGGAAGGCGTTCCGTAACGCCGAATGCGACGTCAAGACGTTCGAATCCCGCACCGGCAGCGGCTATTCGTCGATCCTGACATATTGCCTCGTGGAAATGAACGCCGCCCGCCTCGTGGTGTTGCAGGAACGGGCGGATTCGCCCTAGCGCGCGGCGGGAGCTTCGCGGCTAGTCCCAGGTCAGCCCGGTTCCCAGCACGACAGCGCCGGCGATCGCCATGAACAGACTGATCCATTTCACGCCCTGAAGCTGGATCGACGCCGGAACGTCCGGGGCTTCCGGCTCCTGGTCGACACGCGCGCGGCGCGTCAGGAGTTTCATCAGGCCTGCGGCCAGCAGCACGCCGCCGCCGACGATCATGATTCCCTTTGCCGACATCTGCCGCGCCATGGGCCGACATTTCTGGCCGGGCGATGGCCGCCACGCCAGAATTCAGTGTATCAGCTTCGCGGTGGATCGCCGCCCCTGTGGATAACGGCGAAAACTCGCCACATCAGCCTCCCGACTCGCGGGCGGGCGGTTCCGCGCTATAATCGGCGAAATCCACAGGCACCCATGCGATTCTCCCCGTCCTTTCTCGACGAGATCAAGGCGCGGCTTCCGGTTTCGGAAGTCGTGGGCCGTCGCGTCAAATTGAAAAAGGCCGGCCGCGAATGGAACGGCCTGTCGCCGTTCACGGCTGAAAAATCCCCGTCCTTCTTCGTCAACGACCAGAAAATGGCGTGGTTTGACTTCTCGGCGGGGAAAAACGGCAACATTTTCGATTTCGTGATGGAGACCGAGGGGCTGAGCTTCCCTGAGGCTGTTGAGCGGTTGGCCGGCGAAGCCGGGCTCGAAGTCCCCAAATCCACACCCGAGGCGGCCGAGCGCGAACGCAAGCGCGCGTCGCTGACCGACGTTCTGGAGCTTGCGGCAAAATTCTTTCAGGACCAGTTGCAGGGCCGCGCCGGCGCCAAGGCGCGCGGCTATCTGGCCGATCGCGGCCTCGGACCCTCTGTTCAGACCAGATTTGGTCTGGGCTACGCTCCGGCTGAGCGCTATGCGCTGCGCGAATTTCTCGCCGGAAAGAGCGCGACCGTCGAGACCATGATCGAAGCCGGCTTGCTGAGCCACGGCGACGACATTCCGGTTCCATACGATCGTTTCCGCGATCGCGTCATGTTTCCGATCTGCGATCGCAACGGCCATGTCATCGCGTTCGGAGGCCGCGCGCTCGAAAAGGACGTGCCGGCCAAGTACATCAACACTGCCGAGACGACGCTCTTTCACAAGGGCTCGGTGCTGTACAATCACCATAACGCCCGCAAGGCGGCTCACGATTCCGGCGCGGTGATCGCCGTCGAGGGCTACGTGGATGTGATTTCCATGACGATGGCGGGCTTCGCCAACGTCGTCGCCGCCTGCGGCACGGCCCTGACGCCCGACCAGTGCGAACTACTCTGGCGCATGGCCGAAGAGCCGATCCTGTGTTTCGACGGCGACCGCGCCGGCCGCAAGGCGGCCTACCGGGCGATCGACACCGCCCTGCCCCTGCTCGGCCCCGGCCGCAGTCTGCGCTTCGCGTTCCTGCCCGACGGTCAGGACCCCGACGATCTCGCCCGCAACGGCGGCCATCAGGCCGTCGCGGAAGTGCTGGCGAGCGCCCGGCCGCTGGCCGACGTGCTGTGGACTCGCGAGGTCGAGGCCGGCCCGCTCGACACCCCGGAGCGTCGCGCCGCGCTCGACCGGCGCTTGTCTGGTTTCGTCAACGAGATCAAGGACGAGACGCTCAAGCGCTACTACCGGGACGACATGCACGGACGCTTGGCCGCCATGCAGGGCCGCGGCCTGGCGCAGAACGCCCCCTCGGGCGCGCGCATGGCCCGCCCGCAGCGGCCCTGGCAGGGACGCGGCGGCCCGCAGATTCCGCAAGGCTACCGGTTTTCGACATTCTCGGTGAGCCCCAGCCTGTCGAAATCCGTGGCCTTCTCCCGCGCCGGCGGCATCCCGCCGCGCGAAGCTTCGATCGTGCTGATCCTGCTGAATCATCCGGCCCTGCTGGCGCAGCATCTGGAGGACATCGCGGATCTCGACTTCGCCAGCCAGGACGTCACGCGCCTGCGCGATTGCCTGGCGGGGCTTGCGGCGGACGGCCACGACGACCACGCGGACCTGCGCCGCGCCGTCGACGAGGCCGGGCTGGCGGACGTTCGGCGGCGGGTCGAGGGGGTCGAAGTCGTGTCGAGTCTGTGGTGCGTGAAGCCCGAGGCCGCCGAAATCGACGCCGGAGAGGCGTTACGGCAGGCGCTGGCCTTGCATCGGCGGGCGCGGGCGTTACATAAAGACCTGAAATCCGCCGAGATAGCGCTCGCAGACGACCCTTCCGAGGAGAATCTCGCGCGGCTGTGTGAAATCCAGTCGGAGCTTGCCGCTCTCGACGGCCGCGAAGCGGCCCTCGAAGGGTTCGGCATTCTCTCCGGCAGGCCGCCGAAGGCGTTCTAGACTCGCGCTGCGCCGCCTGATGCGATAGGCGACGGGCGGCGATGGTTAAGAGGGGCTTAAGCCGGATCTGGCAAAGCTCCTCATTCGAATCGGCGGGAGCCGCACCGGTCCCGTCAATGTGTGCCGACCGGCGAACCCGGTCCCTCCATGCGGAGCTGCCAGATGGCGAAGAAGGACGAGCAGAAGACCGAAGGGGAAATCGTCGTGGTCGAGGCCGCCGACGGGCCGTTGCTCGACCTTTCGGACGCTGCCGTCAAACGCATGATCAAGCTCGCCAAGAAGCGCGGCTTTGTCACCCATGATGAATTGAACGCCGTTCTGCCGTCGGAGGAAGTTTCCTCCGACCAGATCGAAGACATCTATTCGATGCTCAACGAGATGGGCATCAACGTCGTCGAGGCGGAAGAAGCCGACGAGACCGAAAAGCCCGAAGGCGCAGCCGCCGCCGAGGAAGAGGAAGCCGAGGGCGGCGACCTCGTGGAAGCCGCGCGTCCGGCCGCCGTGGTCGCCACCCGCACCAGCGAGCCGACCGATCGCACCGACGATCCTGTGCGCATGTATCTGCGCGAGATGGGCTCGGTGGAGCTGCTGTCGCGCGAAGGCGAAATCGCCATCGCCAAGCGCATCGAGGCCGGCCGCGAGGCGATGATCGCAGGCCTCTGCGAAAGCCCGCTGACGTTTCAGGCCATCATCATCTGGCGCGACGAACTGAACGACGGCAAGGTTCTGCTGCGCGACATCATCGACCTCGAGGCCACCTACGCCGGCCCGGACGGCAAGAACACGCCGAAGATCGACATGACCGCGCCCGGCGCGCAGGAAGCGCTCGCGGCCCGTCAGGCCCAGCAGCAGGCGCCCGCCACCGCGCCGCGCACGCCGCCTGCCGGTCTCGACGGCGAAGGCGCGGCCCCGGCCGAAGACAACTTCGACGACGAAGACGACATGGAAAATTCTGTGTCGCTCTCGGCAATGGAAGCCGAGCTGAAGCCGAAGGTGCTCGAAACCTTCGACCGCATCGCGTCCGCCTACAAGAAGCTGCGCCGACTGCAGGACCAGAACGTCGAGAACAAGCTCAACAACGAGTCGCTGACGCCTTCGCAGGAGCGCAAGTACAAGACGCTCAAGAAGGAAATCGTCACCGACGTGAAGTCGCTGTCGCTCAACCAGAACCGCATCGATGCGCTGGTGGAGCAGCTGTATGACATCAACAAGCGCCTGATCGGCCTTGAACTGAAGCTGATGCGCTCGGCCGAGCAGCACGGCGTCGCGCGCGACGACTTCCTGCGCAATTACCAGAACTCGGAACTCGATCCGAAGTGGGTGTTGCGCGTGTCGAAACTCGGCAGCCGCGGCTGGAAGAATTTCGTCGCCAAGGAAAAGGATACGATCAAGAATCTGCGGGCCGACATTCATGGCCTGGCGGCCGAGACGGGCCTCGAAATTCTCGAGTTCCGCAAGATCGTCCACATGGTGCAGAAGGGCGAGCGCGAAGCCCGTCAGGCCAAGAAGGAAATGGTCGAGGCGAACCTGCGTCTCGTGATTTCCATCGCCAAGAAATACACCAACCGCGGGCTTCAATTCCTCGATCTCATTCAGGAAGGCAACATCGGGTTGATGAAGGCGGTCGACAAGTTCGAGTACCGCCGCGGCTACAAGTTCT
>CANJEY010000095.1 GCA_947472615.1 Beijerinckiaceae bacterium | reverse complement strand
TGTCGAACACATCCTCGAACATGTGGTCGATTCCGAGTTGCTTCGCGGTCTGGATCGCGTGTTCGCGCGAGCCGTTTGTGAAGATCAGGCGGCGGCCGGGCAGAGCCGCGATGGCGGCCGCCAGCGTATGATCGGGGGCGAGCGACGAACGGTCGATGTCGTGCACGAACGCGAGGTATTCGTCCGATGAAATCCGGTGTTCGCGCATCAGGCCCTGCAGGGTCGTGCCGTAACGCCGGTAGTAATATTTCTGCAGCGCCTGCGATGACAGTCCATCGAGGCCGAACATTTCCGACAGGAACAGTGTGATGCGCGCGTCGATTTTCGGCCAGAGATCGCTGTCGATCGGATAGAGCGTGTTGTCGAGATCGAACACCCATGTGTCCACATGTGCGAAATGCTCGACGATGGTCCGCGGCAGGGGCGCATCGGAGGGGATCGCGACGGCGTCGTGATGGCCGGTCGCGCCCGTGTCGCGGGGTTTCGTCACCGTGTGATCAGCGTACCGGCGCCGTGGTCTGTCAGCAGTTCGAGCAGCACCGCATGTGGCGTCTGGCCGTCAAGAATCACCACGCCCTCGACGCCCTGTTCGATCGCGTACATGCAGGTCTCGACCTTCGGAATCATGCCGCCCGTGATGGTGCCGTCGGCGATGAGTGCGCGGATCTGCGCGAAGGTCAGCTCCTTGATGAGCTGCTTGTTCTTGTCGAGAACGCCCGGAACGTCGGTGAGGAACAACAGGCGCTTGGCCTTCAGCGCGCCGGCGATGGCGCCCGCGAATGTGTCGGCGTTGACGTTGTAGGTTTCGCCATCGGCGCCCTGACAGACGGGCGCCAGCACCGGAATCAGTTCGCGGCCGAGCACCTGATCGAGCACGGTGGTGTCGACCTTCGAGGGTTCGCCCACGAAGCCGAGGTCGATCGGCACTTCCTGATGCGAGGCGGGGTCGATCGTGTGCGTCACCTTGGTGGCGGTGACCATGCCGCCGTCCTTGCCGCACAGGCCGATGGCGCGTCCGCCTTCCGAATTGATGTAGCCGACGATCTGCTTGTTGATCGAACCGGCCAGCACCATCTCGACGATCTCGACGGTGGCTTTGTCGGTGATGCGCAGGCCTGCGGCGAATTCGGACTTGATGCCGAGTTTCTTCAGCATCGCGCCGATCTGCGGCCCGCCGCCATGCACCACGACAGGGTTCACGCCCGACTGTTCGAGCAGAACCATGTCACGCGCGAAGCTGCGCGCCACGTGCTCATCGCCCATGGCGTGGCCGCCGTATTTCACCACGATAATCGCCTCGTCGTACCGCAGCATGTGCGGCAACGCCTGCATGAGGACTTCAGCCTGCAGTTGGGGGGAGCCTTTCGGGGCTTCGGTCATTCGCGATATCCGGCACGACGGAAAGATGAGGGCTTTTAGCCGGTCAGGGTGACAATCTCAATGAACGGATTGGACCGGGCGGGCATCATTTGCTGCCAGCTTTAGGGGGTAGTGGGGAGGTTGGAACACTATCTGCGTGGTGCCTGATGCCGCCGCGACAGGTGGTCTTGTCGCCGGGTTGGATTCTGGCGTCGACGCGTTCGGCAAAGTCCGAGAAATTCTTCACGATGCCTGTTGCGAGCGCCTGATCGAGACAAACTTCCGCCGGCGTCTCGGATTTGTAGCACCCGGCCAGAGCTTCAGCCGCGCCGATAGGCCAGCTGGCCACAAGCTCCCGCCACACTCTGCGACCTTCGATGCATCGTTTTAAATCTTCCCTGTCGGTGTCGTTTTTGATGTAGGCGCTCGAGCTCTCGCAACCGGTCCCGATAATTTGGTGATTCTCCAGAAGCCAAGAAGTCAGGAGGCGGGGCGCGCGATCTTCATACGCGACAACTTCCGGCGCGAGTTGGCCATAGACCACAACCGTCAATAAATATTCTCCCCAGTGCAGATCGTTTTGCGGTCCGGGTGGACGAAGTCCGTCAATCAAAAGCGCAATTCCCAGCACAAGCGTCGCTTGCACGTCGCCAGCTTTGAAAAGCGTCCACAATTTTGGCCATCTGACGTCGCAATCAATCTCAAGAAGGCTTTTGAAGCGTGGCAATCTGGCAAGCGCTTCTTCAACCTTGAGATGATTTTGGAGAAGTCGACTTTGCTCGTCGCGCTCTTCAGCGGTGCCGAAACGCAGCGGTCCGTTCTCTTGCGCAAGAAGGGACGCCGGTTTTCCGAAAATGACGAACGCGGCGAGACAGGCTGATTGCATCAGACGCATCGCTGGCTCCTTTCTCGCTTACTCGGCGGCGTTCCTCAATGCGCGACGAACTGCGGCGGGGTCGTTGGCGATGGCCTTGAGGTAGGCGCGTGCGGGGCGCATCATGGGAACCCTTTTGGATAACCGAGTATAGCCGCGCCGTCGCGCTAGGCTACTCCGCGCTCCGCCAGCAGCCGCGCCACTCCGGCGCGGAATTCCGGGATGCCTTCGCCGGTTTCGGAGGAGGTGAACAGCACCTCCGGATGTGCGGCGGGGTGTTTGCGCAGGGCGTCTGCGGTCGCCGAAAGGCGCTTGTCGATGTCGGATTTCTTAACTTCGTCGTGCTTGGTCAGCACCACCTGATAGGACATGGCGGAGCGGTCGAGCAGCGTGAACATCTCGTCGTCCGTGTCCTTGAGGCCGTGGCGTCCGTCGACCAGCACATAGACGCGCGCCAGCGTGGCGCGGCCGCGCATGTAGGAGTGGATCAGCTTCGTCCAGGCGTCGACCTTCTCGCGGCCGACCGCCGCATAGCCGTAGCCGGGCAGATCGACGAGGCGAAGCTTCTCGGATCCGGGCGGCGCGCCCAGCGCGAAGAAATTCAACTGCTGCGTGCGGCCGGGCGTGTTGGACACGCGCGCCAGCGCCTTGCGGTTGGTCAGCGCGTTCAGCAGCGAAGACTTGCCGACGTTCGAGCGGCCGGCGAACGCGATCTCGACCGGGCCCATCGGCGGCAGGTTGTCGACCTTCGACGAGGCCCAGATGAACTCGCACGGGCCGGCGAAAAGCTTGCGCCCTTCCTCGACGAAGTCGCGTTCGTCGGGCGCGTCGGTCAAGTCGCCGGACCGCTGCGCTTGCCGAACATGTTGCGCAGATTGTCCCACAATTCGACCTTCACGCCGGACTTCTTCATGATGAAGCCCTGCTGGATCACCGACAGCGTATTGTTCCACGTCCAGTAGATGACGAGGCCGGCCGGGAAAGCGCCGAGCATGAAGGTGAAGATTACCGGCATCCAGGCGAACATCTGCTTCTGCACGGGATCGGTCGGCTCGGGGTTCATCTTCATCTGGACGAACATCGATACGCCCATGATCAGCGGCCAGACGCCCAGCGCCAGGAACGGGCCGATCACCGGCAGATGCGTCGGGTCGAACGGAATCAGGCCGAACAGATTGAAGATATTGGTCGGATCGGGCGACGAGAGATCCTTGATCCAGCCGAAGAACGGCGCCTGACGCATCTCGATGGTGATGAAGATCACCTTGTACAGCGCGAAGAACACCGGAATCTGGATGACGACCGGCAGGCAGCCGGCGATCGGGTTGATCTGCTCTTTCTTGTAGAGCTCCATCAGTTCCTGTTGCTGCTTCTGCTTGTCGTCGGGCCAGCGCTCGCGGATTGCGTTCATCTGCGGCTGCACGGCCTTCATGCGCGCCATCGACAGATAGCTGCGGTTGGCGAGCGGGAAGAACACGCCTTTCACCAGCACCGTGACGATCAGGATCGCGACGCCGAAATTGCCGACGATCTTGTAGAAGAAGTCGATGACCCAGAAGAGCGGCTTGGTGATGAAATAGAACCAACCCCAGTCGATGATCAGGTCGAAGTTCTTGATGCCCAGTTTCGCCTGATAGTCGTCGATGGTGCGGGTCACCTTCGCGCCGGCGAAGATGTTGGTCTTGACGGACGTTGTTGTGTTCGGCGCGATCGTGGCGGGCTGTTCCAGCACTGCGGTCTGATAGGTCTTCACCGCGTCGCCGCTCGAGGAAAAGCTGGCGTCGAGCGTCGCGCTCTGCTCCGGCGCAATCGCCACCGCCCAGTATTTGTCGGTGAAACCGAGCCAGCCGCCCGCGCCGTTGTAGGTCTTGGTGGCCTTGGTTTCCTTCTCGATCGCGTCGTAGGTGATCTCCTGCACGCGCGAGTCGCCGATCACCCCGACGAAGCCTTCGTGCAGCACGGCGTAGCCGGACGTGGAGGGCTTGCCGACCCGCACTGCGCGGGCGAACGGCACCAGCGTCACGGCGTCGGCGCCCTTGTTCTCGACCGAATCCTCGACCGTGAACATGAATTCGTCATCGACCGCGAACTTGCGGCGGAACACGAGGCCCTGACCATTGTCCCACGAGATCGTCAGTGGACGCGCGCTGCTGAGCGTCGGCGCATCGGCGGTCCAGACCGTGTCTGGCGTCGGGACGGCGATGTTCGATCCGGCCTGCGGAATGAATCCTGTGCCGACGAAATACGGATTCTCGGACCCGATAGGCGCGAGCAGTACGATGTTGGGGCTCTTCGGATCGGTCGTTTCGCGATAGCCCTTCAGCGAAATGTCGTCGAGGCGGCCGCCCCGCAGATTGATCGAGCCCTTCAGGCTGGGCGTGTCGATCTGGGCGCGCGGGCTCGCGGCGAGCGCCGCCTGCCGATCGAGCTTGGTTCCAGGCGCCGTGCTCGGGAAGGCGGGCTCGAGCGCCGCGCCCGGCGTGGTCGTCACCGCTCCGCCCGGAACCGCCGCGGGCGGCTTGGGGGTTGATTCGATGCGCGCCTGATTCTGGCGCACGCCATCCACATGTGGCTGGGCGAAGAAATAATTCCACCCGACGATGACGAGCAGCGACAGCCCGATGGCGAGGATCAGATTGCGGGTGTCATCGGTCATCTGGAAGGGCCTGATCTTTCAATTCGCTCGGTCGCGCCGGGATGCGGGGCGTCCGGCCGGCTGACGAGCGCGGCTTGCTGGAATGAATTTTCTCGACGGAACGGGCGAGTTCGCGGGTGAGCCGATCGAAGGGGGCGGACAGAACGCTGCGGCGGGCCACGATCACGTAATCGTTGTCAGGACGTCCCAGATCGGGCGACTTGACCAGAGCAGCGCGCAGGCGGCGCTTGATGCGGTTGCGTTCCACGGCTGTGCCGGTCTTGCGCGTCACTGTCAGGCCGAAGCGGGCCCCGGTTTCGTCTGGCGCCGCACGGGCGGCGGCCTGCAGACTGAAGGGTTCAGCGTGGAAGCGCCGGCCTTTGGCGACGGCCAGAAACTCGGCGCGCTTCTTGAGGCGGACCGGGGACGGCGCACGGCTCCGGTCCGAGCCACGACCGTTTGCAACGGGGCTCGTCATCGGAGAGGCTCCCTCGGTGAACGCCTCGAAACGGATCAGGCCGACAGGCGCTTGCGGCCGCGAGCGCGGCGGGCGGCCAGAACCTTGCGGCCGCCGGTGGTGGCCATGCGCGAACGGAAGCCGTGGCGACGCTTGCGCACGATCTTGCTCGGTTGATAAGTACGCTTCACGGGTCCGCTCCGGTTCTGTGGGACAAAGGCCCGAGCGCCTGAGGCGGAACGGGCTGAGTCCAATTGGGTTCGAGGTAGTGCGCCTGATCGCTTTCAAGGGGACCGGAAACCCGGATCGTCCAAGCAAAAGAGCGACGTCGGCGGCACCGAAATCGAGTGCGGCCTTATAAGGTCAAGGGTCGCGGCAAGTCAATTGCGGACTAGGCCAAAACCGTCAGGGCGTTCGCTCGCCGCGCGAAGATCAGCCACGCTGTCGCTGATCCGAGAGGGGTTTCTCCTCCATGGCGATCAGAGCGGCGAGCGCGAGGATGAAGAAGCCGGCCGTCATCAGGAACATCACGTAGAACGAACGCGCCACCATGTCGCGATCGGCCGCCAGAGCCGAGGCCGCGCCACGCAGGCCGCGCCCGGCCAGGTCAGGGTCGCCCAGGCCCCACAGGGCGACCACTCCGAACGCCGCGACCATCATGGCGTTCAACAGGCCGCGCACGAACGACATGGTTCCGACCGCGATGCCAAGCTGATGCGTCGGCACGGCGTTTTGCACCGCGATTGTCGTTACCGGCGCGGTCGGCCCGAAACCGGCCCCGATCAGGCCGAGCACGATCTGGAATTCGACGACTCCCATGTCGGCGGAGCGCACCGCCAGCCAGATGGTCGCCGCGATGCAGACGATCTGGGCCAGAATGGGGAACAGCTTGTACCGCCGCACCCGCGCGGTGATCTGCGAGCAGCCGAGCGCGCTGGAGTTGACGGTCACCATCAGGATCATCAGGGCGAGCCCGGATTGCGTCGGCGACATGCCCAGAACCGACTGCAGGTACAGTGGTAGATAGATGTTCAGGCAGACGATGGCGCCCCAGCCGAACGAATGGGCGATGGTGGCGGCGCGCACGATCGGGTTGGCGATGATGCCGATCGGGATCAGCGGTTCGCGGAACCGCGTCAGCCGCCACCCGAAGCCGATCCAGAACACGGCTGATACGATCGACAGGCCGATGATCTGAGGCGAGTTCCACGCATAATCCGAGCCGCCCGCACCAAGAATGAACATGAAGCTCGAACTCGCCACCACGATCAGCACCGCGCCCAGAATATCGAGCTCATGCGGTCGGTCATGGCGGGGCAGGCGTTTCAGCTGCCTGTTCGACACCCACAGGGCCAGCAGGCCGAATGGGACGTAGAACCAGAAGATCACCGTCCAGTGCAGGTATTCGGCGAAGAAGCCGCCCATCGCCGGACCCATCGCGCCCGAGGCGATGTAGACGACGGAATAATAGGTATAATATTTGGCCCGCTGCTTGGGCGGCGCGACATCCGCCAGCACCGTCACGGGGATCGACATCAGCCCGCCCGCCCCGACGCCCTGCAGGCCGCGCGCGAGGATCAGCGCCAGCATGTTGGGCGCGAGCGCGCAGGCCACCGATCCAATCAGGAAGATGACGATCGCGGCCAGCAGCGTGACCCTGCGCCCGTGAATGTCGCTGATCTTGCCGTAGAGCGGCACGGTGGCGGTCGAGGTCACCAGATAGGACGTGATCACCCACGAAATCAGCGATTTGCCGCCGAGTTCGTCGGCGATGGTGGGCAGTGCGCTCGCCACCACGGTCTGCACCATCGCGCCCATGAAGACCGGCAGCAGGCAGCCCAGCACGATCCTGACGGATTCCCTGTGGGTCAGCGGTTGTGCATTGGCCCCGGCCGCGATTTGTGTTTCAGCCATTCCGGGGACATCCACCTTCTTCGTCCGAGCTGCCTTTCGGGCCGGCCGGACCATTATCATCGCCGCAATCCAGTAGCGTTGCAACGCAGACAGCCCACGCGTGGCGGGGCGGTTCACGCGCCTTTCATCGGCCGGGTGGATGCGCAGCCCGGCCATTCGGAGTATCACTCGGGGATGGGCGATGCGCCGGATGCACAGCGGGGGGCGAGGGCCGGCGGCGTGTTCAAACGTCTTTGGCCGGTCGGTCTGCTTGTGCTGGTGGTGGTCGCCGTCGTGGCGAGCGGCGCGACGCGCTATCTCTCGCTGCAGCAACTGGCCGCGAGCCGCGGCGCGCTGGCGGATTTCGTCTCCGCGCATTTCGCCGCCGCGCTGGCCGCCTATGCGGCGACCTATGTGTGTCTGGCCCTGTTCTCGATTCCGGGCGGCCTGTTGATGACCATGACGGGCGGTTTTCTGTTCGGTCCTTGGGTTGGCGCGCCAGCCACGATCGTGTCGGCCACCACAGGGGCGTCGCTGCTGTTTCTGGTCGCCAGAAGCTCGATCGGCGAATTTCTGCGCGTTCGCGCAGGGCCGAAGATCGCCCGCCTGCGGGCAGGGTTCGCGGAGGACGCGGTGTCCTACCTGCTGTTCCTGCGGCTGACGCCGCTGTTTCCGTTTCCGTTGGTCAATCTCGCCCCGGCGCTGCTCGGGGTAAAGTTCCGGACCTTCGTGTGGACGACCCTGGTGGGCATCACGCCCGGCGCGTTCGCCTATTCGCTGGCGGGTTCCGGCCTCGAAAGCGTGCTGGAGGCGCAGGAAGCCGCTTACCGCACCTGTATGGCCGCCGCGCGCACAGATTGCGGCGCGTTGTTCAACCTGCGCCATCTGGTGACGCGCGAACTCATCTTGTCGCTGGCGGCCGTCGGCGTGCTGGCGCTGGCGCCGGTTCTGCTGAAGCGCCTGCGCATCGGCCGGTTCGCGGCGGCGCGCAATCCGGAGACGCCGGCCCCATGAGCGAAATCCTGAAACCGGATCTCTGCGTGATCGGCGCCGGGTCGGGCGGCCTTTCGGTCGCGGCGGCCGCCGCCGCCATGGGCGTCGCGGTCGTGCTGGTCGAGAAAGGCCAGATGGGCGGCGATTGCCTGAATTATGGCTGCGTGCCGTCGAAGGCCCTGATCGCCGCCGCCCACGCGGCCGAGACCATGCGCCGGGCAGGGCGCTTCGGACTCGGCGCTGTCGAGCCCGCCGTCGACCTCGATGGGCTCCGCGCCCATGTGCGCGACGTGATCGACCGCATCGCCCCCAACGATTCGCAGGCGCGGTTCGAGGCGATGGGGGTCCGCGTCATTCGCGCCGCCGGGCGCTTCACGTCGCGCGATACGCTTGAAGCCGGCGGGATCGCCATCAAGGGCCGACGTTTCGTGGTCGCCACCGGATCGTCGCCGGCCGCGCCGCCGATTCCCGGCATCGAACTCGTCCGCTACCTGACCAATGAAAGCGTGTTCGATCTCGAACGCCTGCCGAAGCGTATGCTTGTGCTGGGCGCGGGGCCGATCGGGCTCGAACTGGCGCAGGCGTTTCGACGTCTGGGCTCCGAGGTGGTCGTCGTGGAGGCCGGCAAAGCGCTGGGCCGCGAAGACCCGGAGCTGGCCGCCGTCGTGCTGACGCAGCTCGAACGCGAGGGCGTCCGGCTGCTGCAGGGCGTCAAGGTTGCGCGGATCGAACCGGTGGGCGGCGGCGTCCGCCTCCATCTCGACGGCGCGCCGCCGATCGAGGGCGACGATCTGCTGGTCGCGGCCGGCCGCCGGCCGAACGTCGGGGCGCTCGGCCTCGAGGCCGCAGGCGTGACGTTCGACAATTCCGGCGTAAAAGTAGGCCCAAGTCTGCGCACCACGAACCGCCGCATTTACGCGGTCGGCGACGTCGCCGGCATGGCGCAATTCACCCACGCGGCGAATTATCACGCGGGCCTCGTGCTGCGCGCAACCCTGTTCCGCATGGCGGTGAAGCTCGATCCCGCCGCCATCCCGCGCGTCACCTACACTGACCCCGAGATCGCCGTCGCGGGGCTGAGCGAGGCGGACGCGCACGAACGGCACGGCAAGGTCCATGTCCTGCGCTGGTCCTTCGTCGAGAACGATCGCGCGCAGGCCGAACGGCAGACGGAGGGCTTCGTCAAAGTCGTCACCACCCCCAAGGGCCTGATCCTGGGCGCGGCGATCGTCGGCCCGCGGGCGGGCGAGTTGATTCCGCTATGGCAATTCGCGCTGGCGAAACGCGCCCGCATTTCCGACATCGCCGGACTGGTGTTCGCCTATCCGACTCTGGCGGAGGTCTCGAAACGCGCCGCGGTGACGAGTTACGCGCCAAGCCTCGGCAATCCTTGGTTGGGCCGCATTCTGCGGCTATTGCGTCGCTTCGGGTAGCCGGGACCATCATGCGCGATGTTTCAAGCCAGGGCGGCGAAAGGACTTCGGGCGGTAAGCCCGGAGGCCGGCCCGCCGTGCGCTTCGGCCTCGCGGCGCGCGTGCTGGTGCTGACGATCATCTTCGTGATGGTGGCGGAAGTCGCGATCTTCGTCCCGTCCGTCGCCAATTTCCGCAACAACTGGCTGCGCGACCGTCTCAGCTCGGCCTATATCGCGGCGCTGGTGCTGGAAGCCGCGCCCGCCGACATGGTGCCGGAAGACCTCACCCACACGCTGCTGCAGAGCGTGGGCGCCAGCACGATCGTGCTGAAGATGCGCGATACGCGCCGCCTGCTGGCGATGACCGACATGCCGCCGCAGATCGACGAGACCTTCGATCTGCGCACGCCCTCGGCGTGGGGCTCGATCGCGGCGGCGTTCCGCACGTTGTCGGCGCGCGACGGCCGCATCATCGACGCTGTGGGGGCGGCCCCGATGGGCGGCGAATACATCGAGATCACGCTCGACGAGACGCCGCTGCGCGCCGCGATGCTGGCCTATTCGATCAACATTCTCGAACTGTCGCTGGTGCTGTCCCTGTTCGTCGCCGGACTGGCGGTGGTGGCGATCCACCTGATGGTTCTGAGGCCGGTGCGCCGGCTGACGTCGAGCGTCATGGAATTTGGCGCCGATCCGGAGGATGCGTCGCGGATCATCCAGCCGTCCGGCCGCCGGCACGAGATCGGCCTCGCCGAGGAAGCTCTTGCCGACATGCAATCGGCGCTGGTGCGCGAACTGAATCAGAAGAAGCATCTGGCGGCGCTGGGCCTCGCGGTCGCCAAGATCAATCACGACCTGCGCAACATGCTAGCCTCGGCGCAATTGCTGTCCGACCGTCTGGCGGAATTGTCCGATCCGCTGGCGCGCCGTCTCGCGCCGAAACTTGTCGGCACGCTCGATCGCGCCATCGCATTCTGCCAGTCGACCCTCGTGTATGGCCGCGCCGCCGAGCGGCACCCGGACCCGAAGCGCTTCCGGCTGCTCAGCGTGGCGACCGATGCGGCCGAAAGCGTCGCGCCCTCCGAGATTCGCCATGTCGCCATCGACATTTCGGTAGGGGAGGATTTGCGCATCGTGGCCGACAGCGAACACCTGTTCCGCGTGCTCGCCAATCTCATCCGCAACGCCGTACAGGCCCTCGACAGCGCCGGCCCGCAACCCGGCCTGCCGCCGCGCGTGACCATTGCGGCCGCCCGCGCCGGCGCGGATGTCGTGATCGAGGTGGCCGATACGGGGCCCGGCGTGCCGGACCACGCGCGCGAACGACTGTTCCGCGCCTTTCAGGGCTCGACGCGCGCCGGCGGCGCGGGCCTCGGCCTCGCCATCGCAGCCGATCTGGTGCGCGCCCACGGCGGCTCCATCGAACTTCTGCCGCGTCAGGACGGAACGGGCGCGACCTTCCAGGTGCGTTTGCCGCAACCGGCCGCCTGAACACGCGCGCGAAGTTTCGCATCGCGCGAAATGACCGCCGATCACGGCTTGCCAATGCGTACCGGAGCCGCTAAACGGAGCCCCGTCGCCGCAAACTGGCGACATCCGGTCCGGACCAGTCCGAACCGACCGCGCGCCCGTAGCTCAGCTGGATAGAGCACCAGACTACGAATCTGGGGGTCAGAGGTTCGAATCCTTTCGGGCGCGCCATTTTCCGACAACTTCCGATGTACAGACGTGAACGGGGGCGCATTCGTGTGCAACCGGGAGACGTGGGCGTGGCCATTGCGGATTGAGCTTGGCTGTCGCGGTTACCGCGCGGTTACAAGTTCGCCAGAAGTCCGATTATTGGAAAATGAAAAGGCGGGCGTCGTCGCATACACCGGACAAAATCCTGAACGACGAACACATACGGAAGCACCTCGTTCTCTACGCCTCAGACAGCGGACATCGCTAGGCGATCTGATGCCGATGGCTTCTTGTCCGCGATGCGCCAAAAGCCGCCGTGGCGGCGCTGGCCTTTTTTATTGGATTATCACTCGTCGGATGCGGTGAAGTGTTTTCGATGCGGAGCCAGCCGGACATAAGAGCGGAATGCGATGGTCCGTGGGTGTATTGGTCAGGTCAGGGTGCGCAGCTCGTCCACGCCGACCGGCGGCTTGGTCCGCAACCCCAACATGTAGGCCCGTTTTGCAAGCCCGTGTCGAACTCGCGCGATCTGCGCCCGCTCTCGAAAGAGCCTTAGTTGAAGAAGGGGATCGTGCGTGCCGCTGGCCGTGAGGCTCTTGTTGATGACCCACCCGAAGGGTTCGATGCTGGCGCGACGCAGGTCCTCCTGAAGCGCGGCGGCTTCCGATACCGGCGTGGTTTCCGGAAGGGTGACCAGGATCACGTGAGTGTATTCGGGGTCTTGCAACCGCATCAGTGGCGTGATTATGCGCCCGTGGCCGCCTGGATCGATTTGGCGGGTCATCTGGCGATGGTACGCCCCGGTCGCGTCCAGTAGCAGCAGGGTGTGGCCGGTTGGAGCCGTGTCGAGCACCACGAAGGCGCTCCGGGCCTCCGCGACGGCACGCGAGAAGGCATGGAACACGGCGACTTCCTCGGTGCATGGTGATGCAAGGTCCTCAAGCAGGAGCGCCTTTCCCTGCTCGTTGAGGTTGCGACCTCGATCCGCCATGATCTTCGCCACATAGCGTTCCGTC
>CANJEY010000094.1 GCA_947472615.1 Beijerinckiaceae bacterium | reverse complement strand
GGCTCGAGGCCGGCGGCCATCGCGGAACCTTCATGGCCGGCCTACCAGAAAGCTCAATCGGGACGTTTTCACTGGTGCGGACCATCGTGTCGGCGCTCGACCTCCCGGTGATCGCGGCGGGCGGGATCACCGACGGGGCTGGCGTGGCGGCGGCGCTGGCGCTTGGCGCGGCGGCGGTTCAGGTCGGCACCGCCTATCTTCTGTCCGGCGAGGCGACGGTCAATCCGGTCTGGCGCGCAGCCATCGAAAACGCGCCCGACGACCCGACGCGGCTGACGCGCGCCATCTCGGGCCGTTACGCGCGCGGGATCGACAACGCCTTCATGCGCGCCATGCGCCCATTGGAAGATCAGATCCCCCCCTACCCCATCCAGAACGCGCTGACGCAGGACTTGCGCGCCGCAGCCGCCAAGGCCGGGTCGCCCGACGTGCTGTCGCTGTGGGCGGGCCAGAGCGTGAAACTGGCGCAGCCCGGCAAGGCCGCCGACATCACCCGTGCGTTGTGGGCGGACGCGCAGGCCGTGATGCGCGCGCAGGCGCGGGGCTGGGCGGACGCCTGAGGCATCAATCAAATCTCAATCCGGCCGGGTCAGGATCGCCAGACGATCCTCCCGGAATTCGATCTTTGACCAGGTTCTTTCGCCCCGAACTCGACGCGCTGCGGTTCGTGGCCTTCCTGCTCGTGTTTCTGCACCACGCCTCGCCGCGCGATCCGGCGATCTACGAGCGCTTCGTGTCGCCGGACGCAGCGCGCGCCCTGACGTCCATCGCGGACGCGTTCGGATACGGACTGTCGCTGTTTTTCTTCCTCAGCGCGTTTCTGATCACCGAACTGCTGGTGCGCGAGAAGCAGCGCGTCGGGACGGTGAAGATCCGCGAGTTCTACATCCGTCGGCTGCTGCGCATCTGGCCGCTGTATTTTACGGGCGTCGCCATCGGGATAGCGGTGGCCATCGCTGGGCGACTGTCTGGCTCGGCGGCCGATCTCGGAAGCTGGCAGATGCTGGTCTTGTTTCTGGCGCTGTCCGGCAACTGGTACTTCGCCCGCGAAGGCGTGGAATGGTCCGACAATCCGATGACGCCGCTTTGGAGCATCTCGATCGAGGAACAATTCTATCTGTTCTGGCCGTGGCTGGTGCGGGCCGCCAGCCGCCGCACGATGTTATGCGCCTGCGCGGCCTTGATCGGCCTCGCCATCGCGGTTGAATTCTGGCTCGGCGAGAGGCGCGCCAGCGCCGACACGACGATCTGGGCCAATTCCTTCGTGCAGTTCGAAATGTTCGGGGCGGGCGCGGCGCTGTCGCTGCTGCTGCGCGGCGCTGCGCCGAAGTTCGGCGTGACGACCCGCATCGCGCTGGCGATTGGCTCGGCCGCCCTGTGGTTCGCCTCGGTCCACTGGATGCAGGCGAAATACGCTGGTCCCGCGCTCTCGGGCGCGTCAATCGTCGCCGGATATGCGATGATCACGGCGGGCTGCGCCGGCCTAATGCTATCGCTGCTCGGCCTCGAGCGGCCACTGCCCGCAAGGCTCATCTATCTCGGCCAGATTTCGTTCGGCCTCTACGTGTTTCACCTGCTGGCGATCGAGGCGATGTTCGGATTCGAGCGCACATTCGTGGCGTCGCTCGGCCTGACAGGATTCGCGCATGCGGGCGCCGGTCTGGCAGCGGCGGCGGGCGCGCTGGGGTTGACCGTTGCGATGGCCGTCGTCTCCTACCGCAATCTCGAAACGCCGTTCCTGCGCCTCAAGGAGCGCTTCTCGGTAATCGCCTCACGGCCTGTTTGAGCCGGAGCGCAAGTCCGGCGCGTCGCCGAATATGCGGCGATGTTCCGACAGCGCAAAGCGATCCGTCATGCCGGCGATGTAGTCACACACGATGCGGGCGCGATCGGACTCGCCGCATTCCGCCGCAGCTTCGGCCCGCCCACCCGGCAACAGCGCCGGATCATCGAAAAAGCCCCGGAACAGATGTTCAACCACATCGGCCGCCGAGCGCCGCACCGTCAGGATGCGCGCGTGGCGATAGACGTTGGCGAAAAGAAATTTCTTGATCGCCTTGTCGGCGCTCGCCATCGCGGGCGAAAACGTCACCATCGACCGGTCCTGCGCCCGCACGTCCTCGACGCTGGCGCAGCCGCTGTCACGCAGCCGCATCTGGCTCTCGGCGATGACGTCCTCCACGAACCGCGTGATCAGCCGCCGCGTCAGTTCGTGGATGACGCGCTGACCGTCGAGCCCCGGATGCGCGCGCTCGACCTCGCGCACAAGATCGCCGACGAACTCGACCTGCTTCAGCGCGTCGATGTCGATCAGCCCCGCTCGTAATCCGTCGTCGATGTCGTGCGTGTTGTAGGCGATGTCATCGGCGATGGCGGCGGTCTGCGCCTCGGGGCCGGCGTGACTCCACAATTCGAGACTTTGGCGCGCATCGTGTTCGACGATATCGGCCGGAACGCCCTTTTTCGCATAGCGCGCGACCGGCGAGCCGTTGCGCCACGTCAGCGGACCGTTGTGCTTGACCAGACCTTCAAGCATCTCCCACGACAGGTTCAACCCGTCGTAGCGCGCGTAGCGGCTCTCCAGCCGCGTCACGATGCGCAGCGCCTGCGCATTGTGATCGAAGCCGCCCCAGCGCTCCATGCACAGTTCCATAGCGTCTTCGCCCGTATGCCCGAAGGGCGTATGGCCAAGGTCATGCGCCAGCGCCAAAGCTTCCGCGAGATCGTCGTCGAGTTGCAACGACCGCGCCACCGAGCGGGCGATCTGCGCCACCTCGATCGTATGGGTGAGGCGCGTGCGGTAGTGATCGGCCTCGATCGGGACGAACACCTGCGTCTTGTGCGCAAGCCGCCGAAAGGCCGTGGAATGCACGATGCGGTCGCGGTCGCGCTGGTATTCGGTGCGGGTCGGCGACGGGGCCTCGGGCGCAAGCCGGCCCCGGCTGCGGCGAAAATCAGTCGCCCACGGCGCGATGCGCGGCGCTGGTATGTCCGGCATGGCTGTGCCGGGATTGTCCTGATTTGCCCTCATGTCCCGGCCTGTCATTGAAGCGCAACGCTGACCGTCATATATCTGCGTGACGAACGCCCGCAATAGCGCCGGGCTTCCCCACGCTACCGGAGAACGCACAGGCATGACCGACGCCGGAACGCTCTCGCCCGTCAGCCTCACCGACCGCGCCGTCAAGCGCATCGCCCACATCCTGCGCAACGAGCCTGCGGGATCGAAGCTGCGCGTTTCTGTGAACGGCGGCGGATGCTCGGGATTCAGCTATTCGTTCGACATCGACGCGGCCCAGACCGGCGAGGATCTGGTGATCGAGAAGGACGGTGTGACCGTGCTGATCGACCAGACCTCGCTCGAATACGTTAAGGGCTCGCGCATCGACTTCGTCGACGACCTGATCGGTCAGTCGTTCAAGATCGAGAACCCGAACGCCACGGCTTCCTGCGGTTGTGGCACCAGTTTCTCAATCTGACGGCCAGCGCCGCGCAAGCGTGTCCGCCTACGAATCCCCAAAGCTTGGAGCCTGAATGGACGCCCTCTTCATCGGCCAGACCTATATCGACGTGACGCTGCTGGCTGATCATGTCCCGACAGGCGATGAAAAGGCGGTCGCGAAAGATTACGCGGTCTCGTTCGGCGGCAATGCGGTGACGGCGGCCTTCGCGTGCTCCAAGCTGGAGCATAACGTTGAGCTGATCTGCACGCTCGCCGATGACTGGCTTGGCCACATGTTCGCCGACATGGCCGAACGCTATCGGGTGAAGTTGCATCCGCGCAAAGTGGCGCGCTCGTCGCTGTCGTTCATCATGCCCAACAACGGCAAGCGCGCGATCCTGCGCGCCCGCGACGCCGATTATCTGACTGAAGCCCCGGCCGTGGACATCACGGGCTTGCGCTGCCTGCATCTCGACGGCCATCTGTCGACGACCGCCATCGACTATGCCAAGCGCTGCCGGGCGTCTGGTGTTCTCACGTCGCTAGACGGCGGCGGATTGCGCGAGAACACCCACGATCTGCTCGGCTTTATCGACGTCGCCGTGGTCGCTGAGCGCCTGTGCGAGCAGATGAACCTCTCCACCGAAGCGATGCTCGACTATCTGAAATCGCGCGGTTGCAAGATCGCCGGCGTCACCGAGGGCGAGCGTGGCATGCTCTGGTACGATGAGTCAGGAACTGTCTCTCGCCTCCCGGCCCTGCCGGTGCCGAAGGAATTGATCATCGACACGTCAGGCGCTGGCGATGTGTTCCACGGCGCCTATCTGTCGGCGTGGCTGGCGAACCCGAAGGGCGCGTGGAACGATCATTTCCATTTCGCGCGCGCCGCCTCGGCCCACAAGATCCAGCATCTGGGCAACGAGGCTGGCATTCCAAGCCAGGCCGATGTGGCGGCGGCGCGGGCGCGGTTTGAGTCGAAGTAATTGCCGGTCAAAAGCGGCTAAGGCTTCCAACCCAGATATTCGGCGACTCCGCGCCCCATGATCCAGTCTTTCGCCTCAGCGGGCAGGAAGTCCATTTCCTCGGTGAACATCGTCACGTTCTGGCCATAGGCCGCATGTTTCAGCGAATGCGACACGTCGGTGCCCCAGAAACAGCGGCGGAATCCGAAGGCGTCCACCACGCGATGGATCAGCGGCGCCATGTCGGCGAACGGGTAAGGCTCGTGCGAATAGGTCGGCGCGTTGGAGAGTTTCACCGCCACGTTCGGAAAATCCGCAAATGCGACCGTGCGGTCGATGCTTTCCTCCCGACGGTTCTCACGCGCGATCTCGCTCGACAGGCCCATGTGGTCGATGATGAGCCGCAGTTTCGGATGCGCCTTCACCACCTCCATGATCTCCGGCATCGCCACCGCCGTATGGGCCATCACCGGAAGGCCTGCTGTCTCCGCCATCGACCAGAACCAGTCGATCTCGCCGCGACGCAAAGGCTCAAGCGTCTTCGGCGTGAAGTTGAGCCGCACGCCGAGCATGCCGCGATCGTCGAGCCAGCGCGTAACCTGCTGACGCGCGTCCGGCGCGGCGAGATTCAGTCTGCCCATCACGGCGAACCGATCGGGGTGCTGCTGCGCGGCCGCCAGCGCGTAATCGTTGCGGTCGCCCTCCCATGAGGGCGGCACGATGATCGCCCGGTCCACGCCGGCTTCGTCCATCAGCCCGAGCATCTTGTCGCTGGTCAGCGCGTAAGGCAGATGCTGGCGTTCGCGCCCGCCCTGCGGCCACGGACGATCAGGCGTTTCCTCGGTCCAGACGTGAACCTGCGAGTCGATGATCATGCCTGCCCCGAATTCTATTTGCTGGCCGCCGCGAGTTCGCCGATGGCGCGCTCGATGAGCGCGGGAGGCGCGGCGTAGATCGTCTCCGCCAGCTTCACCACATCCGGCCCCGGCGCGAAGATGATGGGAAGCTTCGAGGTCTCCGCGTCGGCGAGAAACTCACGGTCGACCGACATTTTGGCGAAGGCGTCGCGCAGCGCCGCCAGAATCGGTTCCGGCAAGCCGGGCGGCGCGGCGAATGGCCGCGCGTACTTTTGCCGGCCGACGAACAGCTCCAGCACCTGCCGGTCCGCCGGGTCCTTGGCGAATTCCATCACGGTCGGCACGTTGGGCAGATCGGGCGCGCGCGCCAGCGCGATCTGCATCAGCAAGCGCAGCTTGTTGTCGCGCAGCCAGTCGCTCTTGCTGGTCTTCACGCCATCCCAGTCCTGCCCGACCATGCCCTGCACTTCGCCGCGTTCCATCGCCAGAAACACGTTGGCGGTGCCCACATAGCCTGTGACGAGCTTGATCTTCGCGCCGATCAGCGCGTTCAGCAGACGCGGCCAGATGGTGATGTCGGAACCCGAACCGCCGCCGCCGATGATGATCTCGCGGTCGAGAATATCCTGCGCGCGCTCGAACGGCGCCTGCGACCACACCACGGCAGAGCCGATGTATTCGTTCAGGCTCGCCAGCCAGCCGAACCGCCGCGCGTCGTATTTCGCCTGACCGCCGCCACCGAGAAGCCCCTCGAAGGCTGCCGAGAGCGGCACGATGCCGATAGCCGTGCCGTCCTTCGGCGCGACGTTGTAAAGCCAGTTCGCCTCAATCACCCCGCCCGCGCCCGGCATGTTCACCACAGTGGCGGATGGCCCGCCGGGCAGGAACCGGCCGATATGCCGCGACACGAGGCGCGCATAGAAATCGTAGGAGCCGCCGGTCGTGGTGCTGACGGCTATGGTGATGCGCTGGCCGGCAAAATTCGGCGCCTGCGCCTGCGCGGAAGCGCAAGCCAACACTGAGGGAATCAGAAAGGCGACGCCGAGCCGCAGGCGCGCCAACGATCGGAAGACGTGCGCAATGCGTGTAGAAACAGGTATGCCCACGCTTTCCCCCTCGCCCTGCGCCGCCTGTCGACCAGGCGGGCCTGCTACGTCCGCATAAACCAGCCCGGACGGGCGGACAACCGGAAGATAAGCGCAAGTCCAAGTGGTTGATTGACCGCGGACCCGGCAGCGCGATCAAACGCCGGGGCGATCGCACATCGCCCGCATCTTTGCGATCTGTCGACGAACGACGGCAAGTTGCGCATCGAGCGCGAGCGACTTCGGAAAACCCATCGGCCACCAGATCACTTGCGTCTGGGTTCGATGAAGCGCGCAGCACGACGCCTATCGGGTTCATAACGCCAGCGGTATGGGCTCCGGTATAGCTCACCCAGAGCCCAGCGCGGCGCGGCTCTTAGCTGCATCTCCGGAACGCAGGGAGATGGTTCTCGTTGGACGCATCTCTCAAGGCGGTGAAAACGCGGACTATGTCAGGATAGGCTGCAACGGCGGGCAGCAATTCCTTGTCATAGAGATCTCGGTTCAGAATTTCTGCCTGCACGCCGGCCTTGCAGGCCTCGGCGAGAGACGCTGGCGCGGAGGGCTTCGACTTCTCGCCGTTTTCATAAGGATTTGGCGGAACCGCGACGCCGTAAGTCGTGAGCAGATCAATGACGCGCGACGAATGCCGCTGTTCGGCGCCGATGATGTTGGCGAACGGGTTCACCGTCCCGAATTTCGCGATGACGGCTGCGTAGAAACTCTCGGCATGGCGCTCATCCTCCAGAGCCCGGGTCAGGGCGCTGGCGGCGGGCGGCGACAATTCCGCGGCGCGGCTTGCGGAGGGAGCGAGGGCAAGCAGCAGGCACATGGCAAACCATTTTGACGACATCGGCGTTAGTTCCAATCGGGAGTGCGCGGGAGTGCGTGAAGGCAACTTCGCGCCCGGCTGTTGCGACTGTGTGTGCGCCTTGTAAAGTTACATGAAGCGCACGGTTCCCGTTGTCCCGACTGGGGGATTGTCTCTCCCGGAAGCGGTCGTGGCGCATTGGGTGACGCAGGGCGGATCGAACGTCGACCAGCCTCTCGATCCGCCCGGCCCCAACCTGTGACGATGCGCCTTCTGACCCCGCCCGGGCCGATTGGCTCTTGACGCGCGCGCGACTTCGGGAAACTTGTCGGCCACCAGATGACATGGGGTCAGGGATCAAGGGAGCGCGCAGCATGAAGACGATCGGGTTCATCGGCACCGGCGGCATGGGGGCCGGCATGGCGGCCAATCTCATCAAGGCCGGCTACAGCCTCGTGGTGACCGACATCAACCGCGCGCAATCGGCCGGACTCGAAGCGCAGGGGGCGAAATTCGTCGATTCCCCCAAGGCCGTCGCCGAATCCGTCGAACTCGTGCTGTCGATGCTGCCGCACAATGCGGCGGTGCGGGCCGTGGGCGTCGGCAAGGGCGGCCTCGCGGAAGCGACGTCCGGCGCGAAGGCGTGGATCGACTTCAGCAGCATCGACAAGGCGACCATCGTGGATGTGGGCGGGCAGCTGGCCGGCAAGGGGTGGACCATCGCGGACGCGTCTGCCGGCGGCGTCGAGGAAGTCGCGGCGGCGGGTCAGCTGGCGCTGTGGCTGTCGGGCTCGCGCGATCTGTTCGACGCGCACCAGCCGATCTTCAGGGCCATGGGCAAGTCGATCATCTATGTGGGCGAACTCGGGGCCGCCAAGCTCGTCAAGAACGCCATGGCGATGCTCGCCGCCGTGCAGCACATGAGCCTCGTCGAAATCGGCTCGTGGCTGAAGAAGGGCGGCGTCGACGACGCGGCGTTCAAGGAAATCCTCGAAAACTCGCAGCAGAATTCCGTCGCGGTCAGCCGCATCATGGAAATCATCGTCAGCCGCAAGTTCAAGCCCCGCAAGTCATGGATGCCGAAGGACGTCGGCTTTGGCCTCGACATGGCGCGCGAAATGGAAGTCCCCATGCCGTTCGTCGGCCTGGCCCAGCAGATGTTCGCCATCGCGCAGGCGACGGGGCAGGATGGTTACGAGGCCACCGGCATCGCATGCAATGTTTATGACGTGATCAATGGGGTGAAGCGGTAGGGGATGGGCCAAGTGCGGTGGCGAAAGTATTTTCGCCACCGTCTTGGGTTCGAAAGCGGTCACGCGTTTCCGCAACACCAGATTTTGCAACTGATTTCTGCAACGATGAACTGATTGATTTTGCTGAGTGTCGACTTCGTTGCAAAATTCTTGAGTTGTGAAACAAGCCTATTGATCCATGTCCGCAACTTTTCACTGAAACCAGACGAGCGCGGCGGGGGCTCTGAAATATGCTTCCGAACGGATGCGCCGTTTAGAATGCTCCAAGCGTGTAGCCAAGCCCAGAATTGGCGTGCGCGACGTCCCCGTTGGTCGCTCAACCAATGTGTCAGATGAGAAATAGAGATTAGGCGCGTGGATTTGCCCATCCCAAGCCGCTCAATTCGCCTTTGGTTCTCTGGCGTAACAGCGTAGAGCCATTTGCTGCTGCGAAAGGGCTCAACAATTTTGGCCACATCGTTGCACGCAATCCACCATTGGCCTTCGATTTTCGCGAAGCAAACCAGCAAACCAGCAAACCATCATAGTCGGAAGTTTCAATTTTTTCCATCAACAGCTGTCAGGCCCCGTCCCTTGTCGGTACGTTTGCTCGGCTGCTAAGATTAGACATGGACAATAGAACTGCACAACCACGACAATTTGTGAACCTGACGCCAGGTGAGCCAGCTCCTTGGTTCATGCAGCGCTCCTATTCGAATCCGCGTTACGCGTTTTCGTCGGTAGCCGGGCACTACATCGTTTTGTGCTTCTTTGGCTCCGCCGGAAATGCACGTGGCCGGAATACGATAAAAGAGGTATTAGCTCGGCGCGCCGTCTTTGATGATGAACGCGCCAGCTTCTTTGGTGTCAGCCTTGATCCCGCAGATGAGACAGAAGGCAGAGTGGCGGACTCATTTCCCGGCCTGCGCTTTTTCTGGGATTTTGATGGTGTAGTCAGCAAGCTTTACGGGGCCTTGCCAGTAGATGCGGCGGTGAACGCGCGGCAGCACACGGTTCGGCGCTTTTGGCTGGTGCTTGATCCCACTCTGCGGGTCATTCGCAGCTTTCCTTTTGAAGACAATGGTCGGGATATTTTGGAAGTATTTGATTTACTGAAAAACCTTCCGCCTCCGGCCCTACATGCCGGAATTGAAATCAGC
Source organism: Beijerinckiaceae bacterium (assembly GCA_947472615.1). Taxonomy (GTDB): domain Bacteria; phylum Pseudomonadota; class Alphaproteobacteria; order Rhizobiales; family Beijerinckiaceae; genus Terripilifer. Next base: position 2,787 of record CANJEY010000094.1, on the reverse strand, counting down.
GCGCCAATCCTGATCTTGCCGCGGGTGTTCGAACCTGAATTCTGCCGCGACCTGATTGGTCTTTACGAGAAGAACGGCGGCGAAGAGTCGGGGTTTATGCGGGAAGTCGAAGGAAAAACGGTCGCCATTCAAGACCATTCCTTCAAACGTCGCCGAGACTACATTATTGAGGATACAAAGCTAATTCAAAGGCTTCAGTTGTACATGAAGAAAAAAGTAGTTCCAGAAATACGCAAGGCCCACCATTTTACGGCAACGAGAATGGAGCGGTATATTGTCTCCTGCTACGCTGCGGAAGACCGAGCTATTTTCAAGCCACATCGCGATAATACGACGAAGGGCACGGCACACCGCCGTTTTGCAGTGTCCATCAATCTCAACGACGATTTTGAGGGTGGCGAACTCAGCTTTCCCGAGTTCGGTCCCCGCACCTACAAGGCCCCGATTGGCTGCGCGGTTGTTTTCTCTACGCCATTGCTACACGCGGTCGGGGAGGTGACGAAGGGCCGACGTTATGCCTTTCTTCCTTTTTTATACGATGATGAGGCCGCGAAACTTCGAGAGGCGAATAACGCATTTTTGGGGGACAATGTAGAGGCTTATCGTAGTTCCTAGGTTTAATATAAGCAATTGTAACGAAACGTGATCTTGTGTTCGCGCCATTCGGAAGAGACCAGCTGGCACCGGCTGGCGGGTGCCAACACTGTCTCGCCGCCGCCTCTGAAACAACTTTCCTCAGCTTGCAAAAGTCTTGAATTCTGCAACAGCCAAGACTGGCTGATCTCCCTCCTACCCCGCCGCCGCCTGCGCCTCGGCCACAGCAATCGCCGTCATGTTGACGATGCCGCGCGCCGTCACGGAGGGGGTCAGGATGTGGGCCGGGTAGCCGGGGCCGATCAGGATCGGGCCGACCGGCAGCGCGTCGGCCACGACCTTGATCATCTGGAACGCGATGTTGGCGGCGTCGAGATTCGGCATCACCAGCACGTTGGCCTCGCCCTTCAGGGTCGAGGTGGGCAGCAGGGAATCGCGGATCACCTGCACCAGCGCCGAGTCGGCGGCCATTTCGCCATCCACCTGCAGCAGCGGATTGCGGGCGCGGATCAGTTGGAGCGCGGCGCGCATCTTGATCGCGGACGCCGTGTCGGCGCTGCCGAAATCCGAATGCGACAGCAGCGCCACCTTCGGCTCCAGTCCGAAGCGCCGCACGTGCTCGGCACACAGCGCCGTCATGTCGGCGATTTCCTCGGCGCTCGGATCGGGCCGCACATGGGTGTCGGCCATGAAATACGCGCCGCGCTGGCTGATCACGAGGCTCAGCGCTGAATAATCATGAACGCCGGGCGCGAAGCCCAGAATGTCGCGCAGGATTTTCGCACTGGCGTCGAAGCGCGCCTCGAGGCCGCAGAGCATCGCGTCGGCCTCGCCGCGCCGCACCGCGACGGCGCCGATCGCCGTCATGCTGGCGCGCATCAGCACGCGCGCCGCCGTCGGCGTCACGCCCTTGCGGCCGACGATGCCGAGCAGCGTGTCGACATATTCGTAGTGCCTCGCGTAATCGGCCGGATGCAGCAGGTCGAAATCGCGCTCGGGCCGGATCGCCAGACCGAACTGCCTGATGCGCTCGTCGACGATATGCGGACGCCCGATCAGGATCGGCCACGCCAGTCCTTCCTCGATCACCACCTGCGTGGCGCGCAGCACGCGCTCGTCCTCGCCGTTGCAATAGACGACGCGCTTCGGGTTCGCCTTGGCGCGCGCGAAGATCGGCTTCATGATGAAGCCGGAGCGGAACACGAAGCGCGACAGAACTTCCTCGTAGGCGTCGAAATCCGCAATCGGCTTGCGGGCGACGCCGGTGTCCATCGCGGCCTTCGCCACAGCAGGCGCGATGCGCAGGATCAGACGCGGATCGAATGGCGAAGGGATGAGCGAATGCTCGCCAAACGTCGGCGCTTCGCCCCCATATGCGCGCGCCACCACGTCCGACGGCGCTTCGCGCGCGAGCTGCGCGATCGCCTCCACGGCGGCGATCTTCATCGGCTCATTGATGGCGGTGGCGTGCACGTCCAGCGCGCCGCGGAAGATGTAGGGGAAACACAGGACGTTGTTGACCTGATTGGGATAATCCGAGCGCCCGGTGCAGATCATCGCGTCGGGCCGCGCGGCGATCGCCTCCTCCGGATTGATCTCCGGATAGGGATTGGCGAGCGCCATGATGAGCGGGCGCGGCGCCATGGCCGCGAGCATATCCTTCTTCAACACGCCGCCGGCCGACAGGCCGAGAAACACATCCGCGCCGCCGATGATCTCCGCCAGCGTGCGCGCCGGCGTCGCCTGCGCGTAGACTTCCTTCCACGGGTCCATCAGCTCGTTTCGGCCCTTGTGGACGACGCCCGCGATGTCGGCGACCCAGATGTTCTCGCGCTTCGCGCCGAGCTGCACGAGCAGGTTGAGGCAGGCCAGCGCCGCAGCCCCCGCGCCGGACGCGACGATCTTCACGTCGGCGATCTTCTTGCCTGCGAGCTGCAGCGCATTCGTGACTGCCGCGCCGACGATGATGGCCGTGCCGTGCTGGTCGTCGTGGAACACCGGGATCGACATGCGCTCGCGCAGCAGGCGCTCGACGTCGAAACACTCCGGCCCCTTGATGTCTTCGAGGTTGATGCCGCCGAACGTCGGCTCCAGCGCCGCGATGACCTCCACCAGCTTCTCGACGTTCTTTTCGGCAATCTCGATGTCGAAAACGTCGATGCCGGCGAATTTCTTGAACAGGACGGCCTTGCC
>CANJEY010000093.1 GCA_947472615.1 Beijerinckiaceae bacterium | reverse complement strand
TCCAGAATGCGGCCGGCGCTTTCGAACACCTGCGCGGTCTCGCCCGCGTTTGCCAGAACCTGTTCGAGTTTCGCGGTCGCTTCGGGCTTCTTGCCGTCGCTCCACAGGACGTCGGACCACGCGAGCTGGAAGTCGGAATTGCCGTCGAACGTCTTTTGATTGCGAGTGAAGACCGCATAGGCGTCGCCGAATCGCTTCTTCGCCGCATAGGCGTTGGCGATGCGGATCGCCGACATGGGAGTTTGCTGGTCGAGGCTTTCGGCCTTGGTGAAGGCCTCGTTGGCGCGGCGCAGGTCGTTGCGGGCGAGTTCCGCTTCGCCCAGCGTGATCCATACGGTGGGATTCGCAGGCTCGGCCTGCGCCGCCTGACGCAGATAGTCGAGAGACTCGGAGTCGCGCTTCAGGTTTTTCGAGGCGCCCGCCGCCTGCACAAGCGGCTCGCTGTTGGGATTGAGCGCGGCGGATGTCTTGAACGATGACAGCGCATCTTCGAACCGCTCCATGCGGGCCAGGAGGCGGCCGAGTTCGAGATGTCCCCCGGCATCGCGCGGATCGGCGTCGATGCCCTTCTTCATTTCGGCGAGCGCCGCGTCCTTGTCGCCCTTGTCCATCAGTACGAGAGCGAGGGCGGAATGCGTCTCCTGTTCTTTCGGTGCGAGCTCCACCGCCTTGCGGGCGGCGGCTTCTGCCTCGGCCAGCTTGCCGTCGAGGCGCAGCAGGCCGGCCAGATTGACGTATCCGAGCCAGAACGTCGGCGAACTGCTGATCGCCTGCCGCATGTTGACGGCGGCGTCATCGAAATGGCCACGATCGCGCGCAATGAGCCCGCGCATCGTATAGGCTCACGGATCATTATCGGGCGTCGGATCGGCCAGCGTCTCTTCGGTGATTTCGTAGGCGCGCCGGTAGTCTTTCTTGCGGTAATAATAATAGCCGAGGTTAATCGGATCGTAACGGCGCATGATCGTCTGCGCCGCCGCGTCGATCAGTTGCTGGATGTCGGCGCTCGGCTTCTCGGTGCGAAAGATCGGCCCGACCCCGGCGATACGCAGCCGCAAGCCATATTGCGGGCCCTTGTCGTCCGGCACGGCCACATAGACTTCGCCCGTCACTTTGGTTTCGTGGATGCCGAACAGCTGGCGTAGCTCCGACACGATGGCGCCGATGTTGAATCCTCCCACCGGGAGGGTGATCGACGGCATGGTGCTTTCGAGATCGAAGCCGGAAATGTCTGCCTTCTCCTTCTTCGAGCCGGCCTGCCTGTCGATGTCGGAAATCTGATCGAGGATCTGCTGGGCCAGAACGTCGCCGGTGAAGCCGCGATCCGACAGCGAGCCCGGAACCGCGATATCCTTGATGACGAAGGGCGCCTTCAGCACCAGCCTGTAGAGCGCGGGCGCGCCGAAGATGATGCCGCCGATGATGCCGAGATTGACGATCGTCTTGCGCAGGGGCTCGAACAGCCCGTAGGCCCAGGCGATGGCCTCGCTGCACACCTGAACGACGCTTCGTTTTGCACGCGTCTCGACCGCTGCTGCTTCCGTTTCGATGGACGGCTTTTCGGCCGTTGCTGTCTGTTCCTGCGCCATAGGTGCCCCCGAAATTCGGGGCGAACCTTAGCGGGGGAAGCGGCCGGACCGCAACAGCCAAGGCGCCGGAATTACAGCGTCTTTGCGTCGACCAGCACGAACGCGATGCGGCAGACCTCTGTGCCGCGATTGACCCAGGCGTGGTTGGTTCCCTGCTGGACCATGACGTCGCCCGCCTTCAGATGAACCTCACTGTCGTCGAGCAGCATGTCAATCTCGCCGGAGAGGACGATGATGTAGTCGACCGTCTTCGTCCGGTGCATGAACGGGTGGCGGGGCGGCAGGCCGCGCGTCTCGCCCTCGTGGGTCAATTCCTTCATGCGATGGCCGGCGTCGAGAGCCTCGACCTCCGGCGGCGTCGGCGGATAGTCGATGATGCGGAAGATCGTCCCCCCCGGCGGCGGCGACGTGCCGACATCGCCGGCGGCGCGGTCGGCGGTCCCGGACATGTCGGCCGGCGCGCCGTCCGTCTTCCAGATCATGCGCGAAACGTTCTTGCGGATCGCCCGCACGGCCTTGTGCGGGTTCTCGCCGTCGAACAGCACGACGGCCTTATCGTTGTCGTCGACCGTGGTGACGATCCGGCGCAGTTCGGGGGGAGGCGTCATGTGCGTGTCCTCGCGCGATGTTTTAGTGCGCGGCGCGCTTCGCCAGCACGGATTTCGTGGCGTGATACGCCAGACGCGCCCGCTCGGACGCCGGAAGATGGGCGTATTTGGCCGAGGGGGCTTCGACGCTGATGGCGGCGTCCTTTGGCAGCGCATCGAGCAACTCGTTGAGCCACAACGAGCCTTCGCCCGGCAGCAGGCGCGCCGTGCGGGATTCGGCGCGCAATTCGTCGACCGATCGCTGCCCGGTCGGGGGCGGCGGGGCGTCGCAGAAATGCGTCATCGGCAGCAGCGCGGGATCGACTTTCGCCAGATCGGCCGGACTTCCGCCCGACCGCGACAGGTGCAGAGCGTCGATCACCAGCCCGCCATTCTCGACGCGCGAGTCGCCCAGCATCGCCAGCGCGGCGTCGAGATTGGGGCAGGCGCTGTAGGGATTGAACTCGATCAGCCCGGTGAGCGCGCAACTCTCGGCCAGTTCGCAGATGCGTGCGTAGGTTTCGGCGCGCCGCACCGGGTCGGGATCTTCCACCGGGCAGACGAGGAATTGCGCGCCGATCTTGTGGCTGAACGCCATGATGGGCGCGATCAGGTCGATGCTGGTGTCTGGGCGGATCGGGAACACGCCGATCTCCAGCACCTTCATGCCGTTATCGCGCAGCAGGCTCTCGATTTCACGCTGCTTGTCGATATTGCCAACGACGGCTTCGTCGGTCGCCAGCAACGGATTGAGGCGCAGTCCCACGCAGTCGAAGCCGCCCGTGGCGGCGGCGCGAATTTGTCCCGCTGGTCCGGCGTCCAGAATCGTGAGTGCGGCCAGTGACAGGATCGGCATGGTTTCGACTCAAGGCTGCGAATGCGCGAATGTCGCGCGTCGCGTCCCGCCTGTCCATGCGGCTGTTCAGCCGCCGATCAGCATCGGCAGGCCGGCGAGCCCAGCGATGAATGTCACATAGGAGGCGGCTACGAAGTTTGTCGTCAGCGACTGCAGCCGCACGGCGCGCTGGAACGCCGAAGCGGAATCGCTCGCGGCTTCCGGCATCGCGGGCGTTCCGCCGACCGCGGGGATGACGCCGGCGTGCGCCATGTGGTGACGCGACGCGAACCAAGTCGTGGTCGCGACGCCCGAGAGCAGCAGGCCGAACGCGAATGTGGCGACCATCGGAATGTAGACGACGATGCTGATCCCCAGCCGGTCGAGGCCGACCATCAGTCCGCCATAGCCGATGAGGGCGATCAGCGCTCCGGCGTTGAACACGGCGCAGAACCTGATCCCGGCCAGCAGGGTCAGATGGTCCTTGATGCGCCGGAAGATCGACGGATGCGCGTCGGATTTTACCAGCGCTTCGAGATGTTCCGCGGTTCCGGCAATGTTGGCGTCTGACAATCTGGGCTCCATCGGGTGAACCGATGAATCATCCTAGAAAGATCTCACGGACAACAGGTTAATGCTGGCGGTCGAATGTGCCGAAATATCAACATTCAACCCGGAGTCGGGTGGATTTCGTAGCGGATCGCGGCTGATCGGTGCTGGTCGTTCGCCTCTGCCTCAAGCAGGGCGGTGTTGGTGACGCGGATTTCATTCCTACCAATGTCGATCCCGATGGATCGGAGCTTGGCGAAGCTGCGCGACAGGGTTTCCTGCTTCACCCCCAGGTAGGAGGCGATCAGCCGTTTGCCGAACGGCAGCCGGAACACGCAACTCGATTCGCCCACCGGGCATAGCGACAGGATGAACTGCGCCACGCGCGCGTCGGCGCTGCGCACCTTCAGCGATTCGATCTCGTCCATCAGGGCCGACAGGCTGGCGTCGGACGCCTGCGCGATCGCCAGCGCCACATCGGGCTTTTCATGCGCGATGCGTCCCACCGTCATGGCCGCGATGCGGGCGATGACGCATTCGCTCGCGGCTTCGGCGCTGGCCGAATGCACGCGTGGCCGCACCGCCAGCGTTTCCGCGAAACTGTGGCCGCGCGTGAACAGGCGAATGACGACCTCATCGCCCGACGACGTGAGCCGCACCAGCTTCACCCAGCCCTCAATGACTACGAAGACGGAGGCTGCCGGATCGCCCTGCCGAAACAGCACGTCGCCCGGATGCAGATTGTCGATGCGGATCGAGCCCGCGAGCCGCTCGAAGCTGGAATCGCCCATCGCGGCGAACAGGGGCAGGCCCCTGAGCGAATGTGTGTCGTGGGCCGAGCCTGACATGACGATCGCCATTGCGCCCCAACGGGCGTCCTTTACGGGCTCACCTTTGCACCGCAGCGGGCAGGGGGATTTGATCAGGCTCAAATGCAGGGCTCGACCTTGGCAGCACATTGTCGCGGAGACAAAATTCATTTTATGGAAAATATTCCTTGACACCGTGACGCTGGTCCGGTAGGTTTCGGTCACACTCCAGAATTGTGAATGAGGCGGAGCGCTTCCGGCGCCCGCTGTGCGCAGGTCGCGTCTTCGGGAGCCTCCATGAAATTCGACGACATCGATCCGGGCGCGCTGGAGCAGGCGCGCCGACTCTATATGGACGGCGGCGCGAGCGTTGCGGACATCGCCGCGACCCTGAATCTCGACGCCCGTCGCTTCTATGAGTTGCGCCGCGCCCGAGGTTGGCCGCTGCGCAAGCCGCAACCCGCGGCCTCGCGCCGGAAGGGCGCGGCCCCGAAGCCGAAGCGCCCGGCCCGGTCGCCGTCGAGGCCGGTCGCGCCTCCGCCGCCCGTCACGCAGGACGTTTCGGCCCCGCCGGTCGATAGTGGCGAACTGGAACGGCGTCTGGCCCATGCGGTGTCGCGCGAGCTGGCGACATTCGAAGGGCGCGCGCCGGATTCGGCGACCGGAACCGACCGCAACGCCCGCATCCTGTCGAGCCTCGCCAGGACGCTCGCCGAATTGCGCAAGCTCGAAGCAGCGCCGGCCGGGCGCGGGAAACGTCAGGGACAGCCGCATGCAGGACAGCCCGAACGACCTCCCCGCGACCTGGCCACGCTGCGAGAGGAGCTTGCTCGAAAGCTTGCTGAATATAGACAAAGCCGGGAAGCTGAATGAGACGCTGGTCGGCTTGACCGCCGATGAAATCGAATCCGTCAAGCGCTCCTGGGAAGTCGGGGCCCGCGACCATCAATGGCCGCCGCTGATCGCGCAAGGTGGCGAGCCCTGGACGGTCTGGCTGGTAATGGGGGGGCGCGGCGCGGGCAAGACCCGCACCGGCGCGGAATGGATCAGGGCCGTGGCGCTTGGCGACCCGGCGCTCGCCATCGAACCTGTCGGCCGCATCGCGCTGATCGGCGAGACGGCTGCCGATGTGCGCGACGTGATGATCGAAGGCGTGTCGGGCATTCTGTCGGTCCACGCACAGAACGAGCGCCCGGTGTGGGAGCCGTCGCGCCGCCGCCTCGAATGGCCAAATGGGGCAATCGCGCAGGCCTTCTCGGCTGAAGACCCCGAGAGCCTGCGCGGCCCGCAATTCGAATTCGCCTGGCTCGACGAGCTGGCCAAATGGCGGCACGCGCAGGAAACGTTCGACATGCTGCAATTCGGCTTGCGCCTAGGCCACCACCCGCGACAGGTGGTGACTACGACTCCGCGCGCCGCGCCGCTGTTGCGCCGCCTGATGGAGGATCCGCGCACGGCTGTGTCGCGTTTCGCGACGCGCGCCAATATCGGCAATCTGCCGGCGGCCTTTCTCGACCAGATCGTGGCGCGCTATCGCGGCACGCGTCTGGGACGGCAGGAACTCGACGGCGAAATGATCGAGGAGCGCGCCGACGCGCTCTGGTCGCGTGACATGATCGAGGCGAGCCGTGTCGAACACGCGCCGCCGTTGCAGCGCATCGTGGTGGCGATCGATCCGCCGGCGTCGTCGCACAAACGCGCGGACTCGTGCGGCATCGTGGCCGCCGGACTGGACGCTTCCGACATCGTTTATGTGCTGGATGACGCGACGCTCGCCGCCGCGAAACCCGGCGCATGGGCGCGCGCCGCGCTGGCGCTCTATCATCGCCTGCAGGCGGACGAACTCGTCGCCGAGGTCAATCAGGGCGGCGAGATGGTGAGCGCCGTCATCGCCGAGGCGGACGACGCGGTTCCGGTGCGCCAAGTGAGGGCGACGCGCGGCAAATATCTACGCGCCGCTCCTGTGGCGCAACTCTACGAACAAGGCCGCGTGCGCCACGCCGGAACCTTCGCGCAACTCGAAGACGAGATGTGCGCGTTCGGCCCCGATGGTTTGCCCAGCGGCGGCAGTCCCGACCGGCTCGACGCGCTCGTCTGGGCCATTACGGCGCTGGCGCTGACGCCGCGCGCGCCGCCGCCACGCATGCGGCGCGTTTGAACTTCAAAGCCTCCGCTCAGCAGGGAACACACAATGGCTTCTTTGATGTCACGCCTTCTGGGCAGGAAAGATCGTGCGCCCGCGCCCGAGCAGAAAGCCTCGCGCGCCGGCGCGTTGCTGGCGTTCCATGCGCTCGGCCAGGCGCGCTGGACGCCGCGCAACGTCGTCGATCTGACCCGCGAAGGCTATGAGCGCAACGCTGTCGTCTATCGCTGCGTGCGGATGATCGCCGAAGCCGCGGCCTCCGTGCCGTGGACGATGTTTGATGGCCGCGAGGAAATCGTCACGCACGCCGCGCTCGATCTTCTGGCGCGACCCAATCCGTCCGACGTGAGCGCGACGCTGCTCGAAGGCGTGTTCACCAATCTGATGCTGTTCGGCAATGCCTTTGTCGAGAGCGTCGCCGTCGACGGCGCGCCGCGCGAACTCTACAATCTGCGCCCGGACCGCATGTCGATCACGCCCGGCTCGAACGGATGGCCTGCGGCGTTCGAATATGCGGCGGGCGGAGAGCGAGTTCGTTATGCGGTGGAGCCGAATGGCGTGTCGCCGATCCTGCATCTGAAACTGTTCAATCCGCTCGACGATCACTACGGCTTCTCGCCACTGAAGGCCGCGCAGGTGGCGCTCGACATTCACAACGCCGCCGGCTTCTGGAACAAGGCGCTGCTCGACAATGCGGCGCGGCCCTCTGGCGCGCTCGTCTACGCCGGACCTACGGGGTCGACGCTCAGCGACGAACAGTTCGATCGCCTGAAGGCGGAACTCGACGAGAACTTCACCGGCTCGCGCAACGCCGGCAGGCCGCTGCTGCTCGAAGGCGGACTCGACTGGAAGGCGTTGTCGCTGACGCCCAAGGACATGGATTTCATCGAAGCGAAAGCCATCGCGGCGCGCGAGATCGCCCTCGCCTTCGGCGTGCCGCCGATGATGCTGGGCATACCGGGCGACAACACCTATTCGAACTATCAGGAAGCGCATCGCGCCTTCTGGCGGCAGACAGTGATTCCCCTCGTGGCGCGCACGCAAAAAGCGTTCGAGGCCTGGTGGCGGCCCGCATTCGGCGACTTCCGCTTCGACTACGACGTCGATCGCATCGAGGCCTTGTCAGGCGAACGCGCCGCCGAATGGGCGCGCGTCGGCGCCGCGAATTTCCTCACCGATGACGAGAAGCGTGAGGCAGTGGGATATGGAAAGCCGAAACGGTAGCCATGTCCGACATCACTCAGTCCATCATCGCACGGGGCGACCTCGCGCATCTGGCGTTGTTCCTGTGGGCCAGCGGCGCATCGGGCCTTCTGGTCTGGTCGCTGAAGGAAATGGCCTGCGCCACGCGGCGCTTCGACGATTTCGTGCGTGAGCTGTCGCACTTCAACCGGCGCTTCGGAGGCGAGACATGAGCCGTAAGTCCGCCACAAAGTCTGCGCCGCCGCGCATCGCGCTCCCGTCGTCGCAGGCCGCTGAACCGACGCCCGGACTGGTTTTCCGCGACTTCGTGCGTCTGCTCGAGGAACTCGCCGGAACGCGCGAAAGCAAGACTCGGACACAACGCGCCGCCCCGCGCCGCCGTCGCTGATCACGGAGAAACGCATGGCCCTTCTGGCATCGACGCGCGCCGCCCCGGCGCGTGAAGTGAAACGCGCGCCTCTCGCGCTGACGCAAGTGAACGAAGCCGGCGTCTTCGAAGGTTACGCCAGCGTTTTCGGCGAGATCGATCTCGGCCGCGACGTCGTCGAACGCGGCGCATTCCTCGGCTCGCTCGCACATCGTCCCGCGCCCGTCGTCAAAATGCTGTGGCAGCATGACAGCGCCGAACCGATCGGAACCTGGCTGTCGATTGTCGAGGATGCACGCGGACTGCGGGTGCGTGGCCGCCTCAACCTCGCAGTGGCGCGCGCCCGTGAAGTTCTGTCGCTGATGCGCGAAGGCGCGGTCGACGGCCTGTCAATCGGCTTCCACGCGCGCAAGTCCGCGCGCGACGCCCGCACCGGCGTTCGCCGCCTGCAGGAGATCGACCTCTGGGAAATCTCCGTCGTCACCTTCCCGATGGCCCCGCAGGCCCGCGTGACGGCGGTCAAGCGCCGCGCCGACGCAACGATGTGGCGTGCGGCTTCGGCGAGGCTCGAATACCGCATGGCCGCAATGTCGCTTGAAGCGAAATTCGTCGCAGCGCGGAAGGATGCGGGCGAAGACGGAGCGGCGACTGCCGATTTTGGAGCGACGAGCGCCTTGGTCGAATCTGCCGGCGGCGATGCGCACTGGCAAGATCAGCCGCGCGCGCGCCAGCTGGGTCGTCTGAGGGTGGGCAATGGGTGAGCGGGGGCGGCGGTGAGGCCGGAACAAGCGGCGAAACAGGGCCTCGTACGACGACCAGGCAACCAACGGGCGCCAAAGTGGTCTTGGCGCGAAGAGTTGCTGGAGTCCGATTGGGCTGTATGCAATTCAGTCATTTTCGATGATGATCGCCCGTTGCATGGGCTTTGCGTCAGTCGCCTGTTGCTCCGCAACCGCGAATGTATCGAAGGCATGGCGCTAACGCCTTTGCTGCCCTACTGAGAGGCCGGTTATGCAGTCGGTTTTGGAATTTTTGAGAGGTATGGCTCACATCGTGGAGCAGTTTGAGTTGTTAACACCAGATGGCGTCGCCACTGGCTTGCAACTCGAATTGACAGGTTCAACCCAAACCGGAAACATCAAATCAGTATTCTCGATCGTAAATGCAATTACCAAGCAAGGTAGATCGAAAGTCGATGTATTGGTCTTACAAGGGTCGCCTCGTGCCATCTACGTAGCGTTGCAGGGTGATCAGCCGAATATGCCCGATTTCGGTCAGGTTTTTGGCGAAAGCCAAATTTGGGCGACATCGCCTCTGGCGTTGGGAAGATATTGTTCATTCTCAATCGGAAACTGCGCGGCAGGAATTACAAGCACGCCTGACGGTGCAAAGATTCAAACGTTATATTGCAAGCTCAAAACGTAATGCTCTGATATGATTGCATCTATTTTCTAATTATCGAATTGACAGACACATGATGAATACTCCCGATAACGGCTTTCAGATTCTGCATTTTGTCGAAAGCGAAACATCGGGAGCTGATCTGTAAGCAGTTTTTGAACTGACATCCCCCCGCACGCAGCGCCGTCGTGCGCGGGCCTTTCATCGACGGCGAACTTCCCACGAGGGCGGACCATGCGGTTCCGCCCTTTTTCTTTGATTCCAGCAAAGGGCAAACTGCATGACAGCCATCGAAACGAAAGGCGCGACCGAAAGCGGCGATCTCGAGCCGTTGCATCGCGCCTTCGCGGCCTTCCGCGAAACCAATGACCAGCGACTTGAACAGATCGAGAGCCGCCTGTCGGCCGACGTCGTCACTGAAGAGAAGCTCGCGCGCATCGATCGCGCCATCGACGAAACGAAGCGGCGGGTCGACGCGCAGGCGCTCGAGCGCTCGCATCCCCGTCTCGAACTGTCGACGAAGTCGGCCAACGATCCGCTGCAGCACGAACACAAGTCTGCGTTCCGCGCCTATGTGCGCAGCGGCGAAGCTGGCGGCCTCAAGGCGATCGAGGAAAAGGCCATGTCGATCGGCTCCGGCGCGGATGGCGGCTATCTGGTCCCGGTTCCGGCGGAATCCGAAATCCTTCGGCGCCTGGCGCTGATCTCGCCGGTGCGGTCGATCGCCTCGGTGCGGGCGATTTCGACCGCGACGTTCAAGAAAGCGTTCTCGCTGTCCGGTCCGGCGTCGGGCTGGGTCGCCGAAACCGATGCGCGACCGCAGACCGCCAACCAGCAGATCGCCGACATGTCATTCCCGGCGATGGAGCTCTACGCCATGCCGGCCGCGACGCAATCGCTTCTCGACGACGCGGCCGTCGATGTCGAACAATGGATCGCGGAGGAAATCGATACGGTCTTCGCCGAGCAGGAAGGCGCGGCTTTCGTGTCCGGCAATGGCGTCAACAAACCGACGGGCTTTCTCTCCTACACCAAGTCGACGACCGCCGCATGGAGCTGGGGCAAGACCGCCTATGTGCTGACTGGCGCGGCCGGCGCGTTTCCGGCGAGCAATCCGTCCGATGTGCTGGTTGATCTCATCTACGCCGCAAAGGCTGGCTACCGGCAGAACGGTCGCTTCGTGATGAACCGCAAGACGCAGGCCGCGATCCGCAAGTTCAAGTCGTCGACCGGCGAATATCTGTGGGAGCCGCCGTCCAGCATCGGCGCGCCCGCCACGCTGATGAACTTCCCCGTCGTCGAGGCCGAGGACATGCCGGACATCGCGGCTGACAGCTTCTCGATCGCGTTCGGCGATTTCCAGCGCGGCTATCTGGTGGTCGACCGTCTGGGCATCCGCGTGCTGCGCGATCCCTATTCGTCGAAGCCCTACGTGCTGTTCTACACGACGAAGCGCGTCGGCGGCGGCATCCAGGACTTCGATGCGATCAAGCTGCTGAAGTTCGGCACGGCCTGATCAACGCACGCCCCATCTGGCGAGGATGGAGTCGATCCATCCTCGCTGCGGGGCGACGAATGCGCCTTGCGTCAGCGATCCGCATCCGCGCTTGCCGTCGCCCGCCGACCATACGGTGATGGCCACGACAGTCGTGCTCTCGGCGGCGAAGATGGGACCGCCGGAATCGCCAGTGCAGGCGCCGAGGCCCTTGCCGTCGGGATCGTTGGCCCACAGCAGAATCGACGACAGCGGCGCGCGCGCCGCCAGCACGCCCTGCCGCAACGTCCCGGCGCTGCGTTCCGAATTTTCGACGCCGAGTCCGAAGCCCGCGATGCGGAACCGCTGGCCGACGCTCGCGGAGCCACGCTCGTCGAGGTTGACGGCCACATACCGCGACGGCAATGGCCGCGCGAGACGAATGAGCCCGAGATCGATCGAGCGTTCGCGGGTCTTGGGCGCATTGGGTTTGTATTGCGGATGCGTGGTCGACGCGGCGATCTCCAGCATCTGTGGGCGATCCTGCTCGTCGCGCGCGTAGACCCGCAACTCACCACCCGCGACGCAATGCGCGGCGGTGAGAATCACATCGCGCGCAATCACGACGCCGCTGCAAAAGCCCGCGCCGTTCTTCGAGCTCTTGAGCACCATCACCACGTGCGGCGCGAAAGCGTCTCCCGGAGTCGCAGGGCCGACGATGGCCCGCGCAGGCGAAGCCGCCGAAAGGGCCGCAGCTACAAGAATTGAAATCGTTCGCATCGCTCTCTCCACGCGCGCTTCTAGCGCGGAACGACCGGAGTTCCAATGACGCTCATTCTGGTGACGCCGCCGTCGGTCGAGCCCGTAAGTCTCGCCGAAGCGAAGCAATGGTTACGCGTCGAAACCGACGCCGAGGACACGCTGGTGTCGTCGCTGATCGTGAGCGCGCGGCTCGTGGCCGAGCAGACCACGCGGCGGCTGTTGCTGTCGCAGGGCTGGCGTATTCTGCTCGACGCCTGGCCAAGCGGCGACGTGTTCGACCTGCCGCTCGCGCCGCTGTTGAGCGTCGACGCCATACGGATGCGCGATGCGGCTGGCGGCGTTCAAACGCTGGATGTGGCGAGCTATATGGCCGATCTCGGCCCCGATCGGTCGCGCCTCGCCTTCGTGTCGCCGCCGCCATCGCCCGCGCGCGCCATGAACGGCGTCGAGATCGATGTGACGGCTGGCTATGGCGCCGATGCCGGCGATGTGCCGCAGCCGATCCGTCAGGCCATGCTGATGCTGATCGCGCACTGGTTTGAAAATCGTGGCGACGTGTTCGATCACGATAGAGCGTCGCTGCCGGCGCCGGTCGCGGCGCTGCTGTCGCCGTGGCGGCGCGCGAGGCTCGCCTGAGCGGCC
>CANJEY010000092.1 GCA_947472615.1 Beijerinckiaceae bacterium | reverse complement strand
TGGGAATAGACGCCGGGCTCCTGAATGATGCCGCGCGCGGCCGCGAGTTTCGCCACCTCGCCTTGCGTCCGGAACGCCAGCTCGCGCAGGCCAAGGCCCGCGGTCGTCAGGTTTTGAACGAGCACGCCGGTGAACAGCGAATTGCCGTCGCCCATGTCCGTCGCCTTCTGGCCCGTGCCAGCAGAATAGATCGTCAGCACCCCTTTGGGCGGCGCAGGGGGAGTCAGGCCGCGCGACCCGCCGACCGAACGGCTGCCTGACATTTCGAGTGGATTGTCCCGGCAGGCGTCGAGCACCACCACGGCCACGCGCGCCCCGGCGGCGCGGATTCGCTCGATGATCCGCGTTTCAGCGACGGCCTGATCCGACAGCCGACTCTCCTCGTCGCGACCGTTGCTGCGCGGGGCCGGAATGTCGCGCGGCAGTAAGTAGTTAGCGCCGCTGAACGAAACACCATGGCCGGCATAGAAGAAGAAGGCGACGTCGTCGGGCTGGAGCCGCGCGCTGAAAGACGACAGTTTTTCGACGAATTGCCGCCGATCGAGATTTTCGCCGATGTCGACGTCGAAATTCAGCTTCTCCAACGCAGTTTTGACCGAGCGCGCGTCGTTGACAGCGTTTTGCAATTGTTCCCGCTCGGAGAGTTCGTCGTAGCGATTGTTGCCAATCACGAGCGCGACGCGACGCTCCGCCATAGCCGGCGCCGAACAGGCTAGACAGGCGCACAGCAGAATGAAACGATAGATGAATTCGCGCATGGCGATCCCGTCGACCAATTTGGCAACCGTCATTAGGGCCGAAGTCCGACGATTTGCCAAGTCGGGGTTTGTTCGAAGCCTCCCAAAGCTTTGGGGAGGCTGATCCCTCACCCCTCAATCAGATCCCGCACCTTGTTCGCCAGCATGTCCATCTCGAACGGTTTGGCGATCAGTTGCATGCCGGCTTCGATGTGGCCGTTGCCGAAGACGGCGTTTTCGGCGTAGCCGGTGACGAACAGCACCTTGAGGCTGGGCCGCATGGCGCGTGCGGCGTCCGCTACCTGCCGGCCGTTCATGCCGCCCGGCAGGCCGACGTCGGTGATCAGCAGATCGATGCGGACGGAGGATTCGAGAATCTTCAGCCCCGAGGGACCGTCGAACGCTTCCAGCACGATGTAGCCGCCCTCCTGCAGCACCTCGATGATCAGCATGCGGACGGTGGGTTCGTCGTCGATCACCAGCACGGTTTCGCCATTGGCGGATTCGTGCGGCGCGGATGAATTGTGCGGCTGGTCCTCGCCGTCGATCTCGCCCATGTAGCGCGGCAGGTAGATGCACATCGTCGTGCCCATGCCGAGTTCGGAATAGATGCGCACCTGCCCGCCCGACTGGCGCACGAAGCCGTGGATCATCGACAGGCCGAGGCCGGTGCCTTGCCCGATCGGCTTGGTGGTGAAGAACGGATCGAACGCGTGGGCGATCACGGCCGGCGTCATGCCCGTGCCGGTGTCGGTGACGCAGAGCGAGACATACTGGCCGGGCGGCAGTTCGCGCTCGCGCGCGGCGCGGTCGTCGAGCCATTTGTTGGCGGTCTCGATGGTGATGCGGCCGCCATCCGGCATCGCATCGCGGGCGTTGATGCAGAGGTTGAGCAGCGCGTTTTCGAGCTGCGACTGGTCGACCTTCGCGGCCCACAGCCCGCCGGCGCCGATCACTTCGAGCGCGATGGACGGTCCGACGGTGCGGCGGATGAGGTCTTCGACGCCCGCGATCAGCTTGTTGATGTCGAGCGGCCGCGAGTCGAGGGTTTGCCGGCGCGAGAACGCCAGCAGCCGTTGCGTCAGCGCCGCCGCCCGCCGTGCGCCGCCCTGTGCGGCGCTGATGAAGCGCTGCACGTCGCCCAGCCGCCCCATGGCGATGCGCTGCTCGACGAGTTCGAGACTGCCGCTGATGCCGGCGAGCAGATTGTTGAAATCATGCGCGAGGCCGCCGGTGAGCTGGCCGATCGCCTCCATTTTCTGCGATTGCCGCAGCGCCTCCTGCGTGCGGGCGAGTTCTTCTTCGGCGATCTTCTCCTCGGTGATGTCGCGGCCGCTGCAATAGACCATGCCGTCTTCCGGCACGCCCACCCAAGAGATCCATCGATAGCTTCCGTCCTTGGCCCGGTAGCGGTTTGGGAAGCGGATCGCTGGCTGTCCCTGCTGGGTGAGGTTGAAGCCGTCCCGGGTGCGCTGCACGTCGTCTGGGTGCAACAGGTCGAAGATCGATATGGCGGCGACTTCTTCCTCTGTCCAGCCGAGCATGGATTTCCACGCCGGGTTCGAGGTTTCAAAATATCCTTGCGCATTGAGCGCCCCCATCAGGTCGGGGCTGACCTGCCAGGTGCGGCCGCGCGCCTGCGTGCGCTCGATGATCTTGCGTTCGAGATCGGCGTTGATCTCGCGCAGTCGCGCCTCGCTGGCGCGCAGCGCTTCAGCGGTGCGATGCACCTCCGTGACCTCGTAACCAGCGGCGAAAACCCCGGTGATTTCGCCGATCTGGTTGCGGACGGGCTCGTACAGGAAATCGAGGTACTGAACCTCGTCGCCGCCGTGCAGGCGCATGGCCATGCCCTTGCTGAGCACGCGCTCGCCAGTCGTGTAGACCTTGTCGAGCAGTTCGTAGAAACCCTGACCGGCGAGATCCGGAAACGCCTCGCGAATGTTCCGGCCCACCAGATTGCTGCGCCCCGCCAATTGTGTGTAGGCGTCGTTGACATATTCAAAGACGTGTTCAGGTCCACTTAGCGCCGCCACGAAGCCGGGCATCTGCTGCATCAGCAGCCGCTGGCGCTCCAGTTCGGCGACGGCGGCGCGATCGGCCAGCACGCGCGCGGTGGTCTCGATCACCACGGCCATGACGCCGGCCGGATGGCCGGATTCGTCCGGCACGGGCGAATAGTCGAGGTTCATCCACACCTGCTCGGGGCGGCCGCTGCGGTGGAGCGTCAGTTCCTGATCCTTGTAGGCGAGCGTCTTGCCGGCGAGACCGACCTTCATGACATTGTCGTTGAAATCGGCGACCTCGGGCCAGCCTTCGCGCACCTTGCTGCCGAGCAGCGCCGGATGGCGTGCGCCCGCGAAGACCGAATAAGCGTCGTTGTAGATCATGATTCCGTCCGGCCCCCACAGCAGGACGAGCGGCACCGGCGACTTCACCAGAAAACCTGTGATGGTCTTGAGACTCTGCGGCCAGTCTCGCAGCGGCCCCAGCGGCGTCGACGCCCAGTCGAACTCCACGATGCGCGCGCCCATTTCGCCGGACTGGACCAGAAAATTCAGCATGGTCGCAGTGGGCATGTCCGGTGGTACTTCCTGTCAGGTTGCACAACGTCGTGACGAAGCAGCCCAAGCCCACGCTTCGACGTCAAATGGGCGATCGGCCGCGCTCGCGCCAAGCAGGGGCTTGACGGATAACGCGGCGAGGCCGCTCTGGTTCCGGCGATTTTGAAAAAATGTTGTGTGGCGGGCGTTTTTGCCCGCACATCGCCAATTAGAGGACCGCCGTCGCTTGCATCTTGAGGCGAACGCCCCCATGTTCCACCCGTCGATACACGGTCGGATGACTTGCTCCAGCGTCAATACATACAATTCACGCCAGGTTCATAATCTTCATTCTCGCCTGAAAAATGCAAATTCGACTGACGGCCGGAAGGCCGGCAGCTACTCCTGGTAATGTGAAAGGTGTCCCATGACGACGGGAACCGTGAAGTGGTTTGATGCTCAAAAGGGCTTTGGTTTCATCCAGCCCGACGACGGCGGCAAGGATGCGTTTGTTCATATCAGCGCCGTTGAACGCGCTGGAATGAACGATCTGCGCGAAGGCCAGAAGCTCGAATTCGAACTCGTTTCGGATCGCAAGAGCGGCAAGATGTCCGCCGATCATCTGAAGGCCCGCGAATAGCGGATTGCCAAGGCCGTCCCGGAGGCGCCCAAAGCGCTCCGGGCCGGCCACGACGGTCGGAGACCGGCTTTGGCGGACGCTGCTCCGCACTCCTGACCGACCCGATGCATCAACGCACGAGGATCAGATGGTCAAGGAACAGAAGCGCGGCAATCGCGAAGCCAAGAAGCCCAAGAAGGCGAAAGCCCCCGCGGCTCCCGTCACGTCTACCTTCGTCACCAAGGGCGTCGCGGCGCAAATGGGCTCCGGCAAGAAGAAATGAGCGCAGCGCCTTCCGCGCGCGCCACTCGTCACGTCAGGACGACCTTATGAGCTCCGCAAGTCGCTTCGGCCGACGCGTGCCGCTGCCGTCGACGCGCGACATCATGCACGAACTGCGCATGATGATGCACGCCGATCGCATTCGCCTTCTCGAACGGGATTTGCGCAAACTGACCGAGGCCCAGCGCCTCGCCGCAGCAACAGCCGCACCGCCCGCAGCCTGACCTCGAAGGGAGGGCCAAAATGTCGCTGAACTTCCCGAACGCAAGCCGCACCTACGAACCGCGCAAGCAATGCGTGAGCTTCTGGGGCTATGATTCCACCGCGGAGATCTCCTTCGAGGTGGAAGACGAGGCGCTGCACGTTCTCTGCCCCACGGCGGAGCGCAACGAGGACTCGTTGCTCGGCGCCTTCGACAACAATCGCGCCCGCATCGAACAGGCCGCGATCAAGACCTATGGACGGCGGCGTCAATCCTACATCCGGCTTTCGAGCAAGGACTTCTAGGCGGCTTACGTCGAAGTCTTTCGAAAGGCGAGGTTCGCCGAAAGGACATTCAGATGACCAAGATTTCCGAACTCCTCGTGGAGGTCGCCCGGCAGGACCCCATGCAACTCGAGGCGGGAGAAACCCCCGAGGAATGGGCCGCCTCCATGATGCTCAACAAGAATCCCGCCGGCCGCATGAAGAAGGCGATCCTTCTGTTCATGACCGCGCTCGAAGGAGCCGAAGGTCCGGCGGTCGAAACGATTCGCGGTCAGCTCCGCGATCTGATCGAATAGACGACAATCGATTCTCCAGGACCACGACCATGAACGAACCGAAGAAGAAGCAGCTTGCGCGTTTCATGGAGACGAAGCGTTTCGTCGTCTCCGTCGATCATCAGGCCAAGCGCAGCTACGATACGCGTGAGGAAGCCGACGCCGAGGCCAAGCGCATTTCCACCGCCTACCCGGTGGTGGCCGTGCATGTGACGGACATCGAGCAGGACAGCCGTAATCTGGCGAAGCTCGCTCCGACGCCGGAAGAAAAGCGCGCTGCCGAGGCCGCGCACGAAGCCGCCGCTGAGGCGGAACAGGCCAAGCAGGACGCCGGCTGAGCGTCTCGCCTTCTCGACAGCGCAGGCGCGATGGTGTCGCGATCTGACATCGCATGATGCGATTCTGACGGAGGCGCGTGGCTATGGGCGGACACGATCCACATGTGGCGGACCCGGCCGCGGAACGCCGTCACCACGTGTTGCGGTTTCATCGCGCCCATTCGCATCTCGAACCTGTGTTCGGCGGCGACTGGTTCGCCCTGAAGGCCGAAGCGTTCGCGCGCTTTTTCGGCACGCCGGTTTTTCTGATCGGCCAGACCGCGGTCGTCTTTGTCTGGATCGCCATCAACGCCGTCGGCCTTGTGGCGTTCGACATCTATCCGTTCATCCTGCTCAATCTGGCGTTCAGCCTGCAGGCCGCCTATGCGGCGCCGTTGATCCTGCTGGCGCAGACGCGGCAGGCGGATCGCGACAAGGCGCATGCGGTCGCGGACGCCGAGCATCGCGAGGATCTGCATCGCATCAGCGACGCCAAACAATCCGCCGCCGATCTGCAGGTGAAGCTGCTCGTCGAAATGATGCAGCAGAACACCGCGCTCACAGAAGCCGTGAAGGCGTTGACCGAACGCGTCGAGGCGATGACGGTCGACGTTCACAAGTCCGTCGTGAAGCCGGCCGTCGCCTGAACCGGGCGGCGTTCTCCTCAATGCGGTTCGTCGAAAATCCGTGCAAATCCGGCGCGAACGTGGTCTAGCATCCGCCGCGATTTGAGGAGGATGCGGATGGCCGGCAAGCTGATCGGCGCGCCGGTGCGGCGCAAGGAAGACCTGAGGCTCGTCACGGGCGCGGGCTGCTTCGCCGACGATCTCGACATTCCGGGCGCGGCCCACGCGACATTCGTCCGCTCGCCGCACGCGCACGCGATCATCCGCGCCATCGACGCCGCCGCTGCGCGCGCGGCTTCAGGCGTGATCGCCGTGCTGACGCGCGACGAGATGCTCGCCGATGGGCTGCGGCCCATTCCGTACGCGACGGGCGGCTCTCGCATGGGCTCCGACATTCCGCTGAAATTCGGCGATGGTTCCGAACGCCTGACGACCGTGCGCTATCCGCTGCCGCTCGATCGTGCGCGCTTTCCGGGCGAAGTCGTGGCGGTCGTGGTGGCGCAAACGCGAGCCGAAGCCGAAGCCGCCGCCGAGCTCGTCGATGTCGATTACGAACCGCTCGCGGCCGCGCCGCGCGCGCGCGATTCAGTGCAAGACGGCGCGCCGCTGATCTGGGATCACGTCGCCCACAATCTGTGTCTCGACGCGCAAGTGGGCGACGCAGCCGCCACGAACGCAGCCTTCGCGACGGCCGCGCATCGCGTGAAGCTCGTTACGCAGGTTCAGCGCGTCACCGGCGTGCACATGGAGCCGCGCGCCTGCTCGGCGACGTTCGATGCGCAGACCGGGCGCCTGACGCTCAACGCCTCGCACGGCATCGGCGTCGTGCAGATGCGAACCGAGATCGCCGAAGCGCTGGCGATGGATGTCGCCCATGTGCGCATCGTCGCGCCCCCTGATGTGGGCGGCAATTTCGGCACTCGCAACGCCACCTATCCGGAGCATGTGTTGACCGCCTGGGCGGCGCGGCGGTTGCAACGTCCCGTGCGCCAGGTCACGCTGCGCAGCGAGGCGTTCCTCAGCGACTTTCAGGGCCGCGATCTGCATGTCGAGATCGAGCTGGCGCTCGACCGTGATGGCAATTTTCTGGCGTTGCGCTCGTCCAATCTCAGCAATCTCGGCGGCCACACGGCGTCCTTCGTGGCGCTGAACAAGGGGCTGCAATTAATGACGAGCGTTTACGCCGTGCCGGCCGCCGCTCTGCGCGCGCGCGCGGCGTTGACGAACACGCCCTCGACGATTCCCTATCGCAGCGCTGGTCGTCCCGAGGCGATGTTCTGCATCGAACGGCTCATCGACGTGGCGGCGCTGCAATGCGGCTTCGATCGCGTCGATCTGCGTCGCCGCAACCTCATCGCGGCTGACGCCATGCCATACCGCAACGCCGCAGGCGTGACGTACGACAACGGCGATTACGCGCAGGCGATGGATCGCGCGCTCGCACTCGGCGACTGGGCCGGTTTCGCGGCGCGCAAGGCGGCGGCGAAACAGCGCGGCAAGTTGCTTGGCGTCGGCCTCGCCAATTACGTCGAGACCACCAGCGGCGCGCCGCGCGAGCGCGCCGAGATCGTCGTGACGCCCGATGGCCGCGTCGATCTCGTCATCGGCACGCAGGCGAGCGGGCAGGGGCATGAAACCAGTTTCTCGATGCTGATCGCCGACTGGCTTGGCGTGCCGTTCGAGGCTGTGGACGTGCGTTATGGCGATACGGCTTTCGTGTCGGCGGGCGGCGGCTCGCATTCCGGGCGTTCGATGCGCTTCGCCAGCATCGTGATCCGCAACGCCACGTTCGACATCATCGAAAAAGGCAAACGGATCGCCGCAACACTGCTGCAGGCTGCGTCCGCCGATGTGACGTTCGAGGCGGGGCGTTTCGCGGTCGCCGGAACCGAACGGGCGCTGTCGATCTTCGAGGTCGCACGCGCGGCCGAATCCGGCGACGGACTGCCGGACGATCTGCGCGGCCCGCTCGCCGCCGTGTCCGACAAGGTGACCACGGGATTGGCGTTTCCGTTTGGCGCGCAGGTCGTGGAAATCGAGGTCGTTCCGGAAACGGGCGCGTGGCGCATCATGCGTTATGCGGCGGTGGATGACGTTGGCTGCGCGGTCAATCCGCTGATCCTGGATGGCCAGACACACGGCGGCATCGCACAGGGCGCGGGACAGGCGCTGATGGAGCAATGCGTCTATGACGATGCGAGCGGCCAGATGCTGTCGGCCTCGTTCATGGACTACGCCATGCCGCGCGCGTCCGACTTTCCGTTCTTCACCACCAACCTGATGGAGACGCCCGCCTCGAGCCATCCGCTTGGCTTCCGGCCCGGCGGCGAAGGCGGCACGACGCCGGCGCTCGCAGCCTGTATCAACGCCATCGTGGACGCGCTGGCGGACTATGGCGTTGAGCACATCGACATGCCGGCGACGCCCCAAAAAATCTGGAAGGCAATGCAGGTCCGTAATGTCGGGGAACGCTGAACGCGACTCCTTTCAGTCTCAAGACGAGCGTGGCTTAGTTCGTTTTTCGTCGGCCAACCGGAAATGGGCGATCTGGTCGGCGTGAGCTTTTTTAAACGCGGGCCAATCCGTCGCGCGCGCGACATAAGCCTCCGTCGCCGGCCGATGCCCGAACGAGCGGACTTCCGCCACGCGTAGTACGTCCGCGATCATCAGGTCTGCTACCGTAAAGCGGCCCGCCGCCAGCCAATCCCGCTGGCTCACGATGGTTTCGATCTGACCGAGGCGCTTCTCCATCCACCCGGTCAGTTCGTTATCCGTCCTGCCGGACATTTTCAAAAACCACCACGGGACGGTCACCATCTCGATCGAGTTCAGCGCCGCGATCGTCCATTGCAGCCCTTCGGCCTCTCCGGCCGGATCGCGCGGCATCAGCTTTTCGGTGGTCCGCGCTAGATGCAGCAGGCAAGCCCCGCTTTCAAACATCTTGAGCCCATCGACATCGAGAAACGGAACCTGCCCGAAAGGCTGGCGCTCGAGATGGTTGGTCTCGCGGTCCTCGAACCTGATTGTCTTGATCGCGTAGGCGAGGCTGGCCTCCTCGCAGGCCCACCGCAGGCGGAGATCGCGAACGAAGCCGCGTGGGCCTTCCGGCACCCAGTCCAGCGTCCATATGGTCAATTCGCTCATCGAAAACCCGATCTTTACGATGAAGGTGATTGCGCCCAACATGCCGCACCCGGACCAAGTCGTGAACCGCCAAAGTGTTTCAAAAGCGAAGATTGACCAGGTTCGCCGGGTTTGGCGCGGCTCGAATGACAGCGTGCCAAGCGTGGCCGAATCGCGCATCATTCAGCATGTCCGAATTCGTTTATATGTACGGCTGGGCGCTGGCCGGCTTTGCGGCCGGATGGATTGTGGCAATCGCTGCACGACGCTTTCCCATACTGGCGCGTGGTTGGTTTGCAGCGCCGCTTGTGTTGCTCGTCGCCTTCCTGATGACGGCCTCTTTCAATTTCATCGCCAACGCCGCCGACTGGCGCGGCGAATGTTCGGGATGGGGTGATCCCCAGTCGCATCCGTGCGCCCGGCTCGAATATGCTTTGCTCGATTACGATCTGACTCTGCTGTTCGCCGCCGTCGCGTCTCTGCCGGGCGCGCTCATCGGCCTTGCGAGCCGCAGCCTGTTCGCCCGTTGACTTACGTCTCCGGCCTGTCAAAGGTCCGCGCCAATTCGCCGGCAGCCGGCGACCCCTCGGGAGCCCGCCATGGACGACAGGATCACCACCGGCCGCAACGATCTCGACCGGTTCCGGCTGCGCACCTTCATCGACGGACTGACGGATTCGGGGGAGCTCGATATCCGGGACGATCGCCTCGACCTCGCTGACCTCGCCGACATCATGCAGGGCAATGAAAAGGCCGTGTGGTTCCGCAACGTCGGCGACGAGCGGATGGAGCTTGTCGGCAATGTGCTGGCGAGCCGCACGCGTCTGGCGCGCGCCTTCGACTGCGAACCCCGCAAGGTGGCTCTCGAAATGCAGCGCCGCCTGCGCATCAAGCCAGAATTCATCGATCTCGATCGCGCCAGCGCGCCGGTGCAGGAAGTCGTGCTGCAGGGCGCGGACGCCGATCTGACGAAACTGCCCGTGCATCTGCAACACGCGGCCGACGGAGCGCCCTACATGGCGGCGGTCGACTACGTGATCGACCCCGCCACCGGCATGACAAATTCCGGCTTCCGTCGGTTGATGCTGCGCGGCCGTCACGAGGCCGGCGTCGATCTCAACGCGCCGAGCGATCTGCGCGCCATCTACATGGCGGCGAGCGCACGTGGTGAAAAACTGCCGATCGCCTTCGTGATCGGCTCGCATCCGATCGATCATGTGTCGGCCACGATGCGCGTACCGGTTGATGAACTGGGGCTGGTGTCCTCGTTGCGCGCCGCGCCGCTGCCGGTGGTGAAGTGCCTCACCTGCGACATTCGGGTGCCGGCCGACGCCGAAATGGTGATCGAGGGCTATCTGGACGAGCGCGGCTATGTCGAGAAGGAAGGGCCTTACGGCGAATATCTCGGCTATTACGGCGGCGTGAAGATGAACCCCGTCTTCCACGTCACGGCCATCACGCATCGCGCCGATCCGCTGTTCATGACGACGACGATCAGCGGCAACCGCATGGATCTCACCGACACGTCGAACCTCGAAGCGCTGCGCTGCGAGCTGAACGTGTGGGAAGCCCTGAAGCCGGTGGTGCGCGAGCCTGTGGCGGTGTTCGCCCCGGTGGCGTCCGGCGGTTCGATGAGCGTGCGCGTCGCGCTGAAGCAGCGTTTCCCGGGCGAGGCGCGCACGGCGCTTTACACAATCCTCGGCAGCGTCGGCGTCAAGAACGCCTTCGTGGTCGATCCCGACATCGACATCTTCTCCGATCAGCAGATGGAATGGGCGCTCGGCACACGCTTTCAGGCCGACAAGGATCTCATCATCGTATCGGGCGTGCGGCTGAGCCCGCTCGACCCCTCGCTGCACGGATCGCCGGTGGGCGCGAAGGCCGGCTACGATCTCACCTGGCCGATGGCGGCCGCCGGCAAGTGGGAATTGTCGACGCCAACGCCGCCCACTTACGCGGGCGCAAAATTCGCGTCGATCCGCGCGGCGCTCGAACATGGGCCGAAACGTTTCGAGGCGCTCATGGCTGCGGTCGGCAGCCGCGACGGCCGCGAGATCGTGCGCGAACTCGATACGCTGCGCGATAGCGGCCTCGAACGCGACGATCAGGGCCGCTATTTCCTCAAGGCTTGACGGCCGCCTTGCCCTGACCGAGCATCACGGCGGACCGGCGCACAATCGCACGGAGTTGCGAATGCGCCGGCCGATGCGGCGCGCATCAACGCCGCCGGGGAGGATACTCATGTCGAGATTTTGGATGGCGCTCGTCGCAGCGCTGGCGTTGATGGGTTCCGCGCGGGCGGACGATGTTGCGGACTTCTACAAGGGCAAGCAGATCACCATCGTGCTCGGCTATGGACCGGGCGGCGGCTACGACATTTACGCGCGGCTGGTGGCGCAGCACTTCGGCAAATACGTACCGGGGAATCCGTCTGTCGTGGTGCAGAACATGCCGGGCGCGGGCAGTCTGCGGGCCGCCAATTACATCTATACATCTGCGCCGAAGAACGGCCTGTTCATCGGCAGTTTCGGCCGCGACATTCCGCTGATGGCGGTGCTCGGCCACAATTCGGCGGTGCAGTTCGATCCGGCGAAATTCACTTGGCTGGGCTCTCCATCTACATACGCCGACGACGCCTATCTGCTGTGGTCGCGCGACGACGCGCCGGTGAAGTCGATCGCCGAGGCGCAGAAGAAAGGCGGGCCGCCTCTTGTGGTCGGCGCGACGGGCGAAGGCAGCACCGACAACGACGTGACGGTTCTGCTGACAGAAGTGCTCGGCCTGAACGTGAAACTCGTCGCCGGCTATCCTGATTCTCCGTCAATCTCGATCGCCATGGAGCGCAAGGAACTCGACGCGCATTTCCTCGGGCTTTCGGCCACGAACGGCGAACGGCCGCAATGGCTGAAGCCGGGGAGCGGCTTTCACGTGATCCTGCAATTCGCGCGGCGCACGCGGTTGCCGCAGTTTCCGGATGCGCCGACGGCGCGCGAACTCGCCACCAACGATCGCGGGCTGGCGCTGATCGATCTGGCCGAAATGCCCTACACGCTGTCGCGGCCTTTTGTGGCGCCGCCGGGCCTGCCCGAAGATCGCGCCAGGGCTTTGCAGAAAGCCTTCATGGATCTGCACAAGGATGCGCAATATCTGGCGGACGCTGCGAAACTCAAGATCGACATCAGCCCGATCGGCGGTCTGGACGCAGCCGCACTCGTTGATCGGCTGTCGAAGGCTCCGCCGGAGATCCTCGACCACATGCGCAAGCTCCATGCGGAGAGCAAGGGGTGAGCGGCGGCGTTGTAGGAGCGTTGAAGACGCCCTCGTGGTTCGAGACAGCCGCTCCGCGGCTTCCTCACCATGAGGGCTCATTGATGATTTGAGGCAGTCCAGAAACCCCTCCTCCTGAGGAGCCGCCGCAGGCGGCGTCTCGAAGGACGGAGGGCTCGTTGCGCTACGCCTTGCTGCAAGGTCTCTTTGTTACCCCTTCACAAACCTGTTGGGCGGACGCTTCAACCC
>CANJEY010000091.1 GCA_947472615.1 Beijerinckiaceae bacterium | reverse complement strand
GGTCGAGGGCGAGCCCCATTCCCACCGGGCCGCCCCCGACAATCGCCACCTGCGTCGCATTGCTCATCGGTTCACCTTATTCCCGTCTCGAGCACTGTTTGCGCCGATCAAATCAATATGCCGGCGCGACGCTTGTTTTCGGCGCCCAGCGGCCGCCGGCGCGCTGCCGTATCGCGAAGGCGGAAGCGGCTGCGCCAGCCTTTACCTGATCGACGTCGAGCCCGACGAGTCGTCCGCCGCGTTTCAGCACACGTCCGTCGACAATCACAGTGTCGACATTCGCGGCTGTCGCGGAGCGCACCAGCGCGCATTCGACATTCGCAAACGGAACCATGTTGAGATCGTCCGCCCGGAGCAGAATGATGTCGGCGCGTTTGCCGGGCGTCAGCGAACCCGTCACCTTGTCGAGCCCGAGCGCCTTGGCGCCGTTGATCGTCACCATCTTGATGCAGTCGATGAACCGCACCGGCTCCAGTTTCTCGGTCGATGTTCCATCCTTGGGGCTGGCCATGTCCCAGGCGAGCCGCATCGAGCTGAAGAGATCGACCGGCGAAATGGAATTCCCATCGAAGGACAGCGTCACGTTCACGCCAGAATGGAACATGTGCAGCAGTTGCGAACCCGCGACCCCGACGCGCTGGCGCTGCTCGCCTTCGACCGTGTAGCTCAGCGACACGCTATTGGCGGCCATGTTGTCGCGATCTTCCTGCGTGGCGAGCAGGAAGTGCACGAGCGAGAGATCACGCGACAGATAATTCTTGGCCTTCAGTTCAGCGGTCGAGGAGGTCGATTTGATCGACTGGCCGCCGTGAAAAATCACCGGAAGACCGAGATCGAGCGCGGCCCGCATTTCCTGATCGAACACGTTCGTGTTCGTGTTGCGAGGTCCTCGCAGCGCCGCGCCGAGGCGAACGAGGTTCCTGTCAACCGACGAGCCCTTGCTCCATTCGCCGTGGACGCGGCTCATGTCGGCGATATCCTGAACCTGATCGTCGGGGTGCAGGTCGGGCGCGCCGTATCCGTAGATGCCGCGAATGCCGGAATCCGCATGGGCCTTCATCTCGGCCTCGGCATGCGCAGGCGAGCGGACGTTGTGCGCATAATTGTAGGTCGCCACCACGCCCGCGTTGATCGCCTCGGCGAACGCAAGCCGGTTGCCGTTGTAGAAATCGGTCGCCCCATAATGTTTCGAGGTGGCGTTTTTCGTCACCATGTAGCCGGCGTCATCGGCGAGCCAGTTGCGTTGCAGGCTGTTCCAGACATGCCAGTGGGTGTCGATCAGTCCCGGCATGACGATCATGCGGCGCGCGTCGATGATTTCCGCGCCCGGCGCATTGATAGTCGCCGCGATGGCGACGATCTCGCCGTTGCGCACATGCACGTCGCCGACCGGCAGATCCGGCACGGCCGGATCGACGGTGAGAACGTAGCCCCCGCGGATGATGAACTCGCCCCGCGCGGGCAGGGACGGCGAAGCCTGCGCCCATGCCTTCGGCGCCGCCAGTTCGTGGGCGATAGCCGACCCGGCGAGCACGCCGCCCAGAAGCGTCCGGCGCGAGACCCGCACCTTCATGCCGCCGCAACATTCGTCGACACAGCCCCGGCTCTCGTGATCCAGATTGCGGTCCGTCATGGCATTCTCCCACTGGCCCGGCGTCGATCCGCCATTTTGCACAGGACTTGATTTTGTGCATAAATTGCCGCCTGATGCAATGGAGAGCAGTGTCGCCCTTCTGCTGTCGGCAAGACCATGGACTTTCCGCCGGTTCTGATTTCCTGTAGCGGCGCATCGAACGAACGGGGTGGACATGCCTGATCTCAAATCGCTGGCGCGCTGCGCCGCGCTCGGTCTGGGGCTGACGGCGCCAATTTCCGGCGCGCAGGCGCAGACGCCTTACTTCCAGGGCAAGACCGTCAGCATCATCGTGGCCGGCACGGCGGGCGGCGGGCTCGACGTCTCGGCCCGCATCGTGGCGCGGCACTTCTCGCAATTCATCCCTGGCCATCCGGCCGTTGTTGCGCAACTGATGCCGGGCGCCGGCGGCATCAGGGCGATCGACTATCTGAATTCGAGCGCGCCGCAGGACGGCACTGCGCTGGTGATACTGCCGCCCGGCCCCATGCTCGAGCCGCTGATCGGCGCGCGCAAGATGAATTACCGCACGGTCGACTTTCCGGCGATCGGAGCGATTTCGAAAGAATCGTCCCTCTGCGCCGCCTGGCATCAATCGAAATTCTACACGCTGGACGACGCCCGCAACTCGGAGATGATGGTCGCCGGCACCGGCGCTGGCTCCTCGACCGACATCTATCCGGTGGTGATGAATCAGGTGCTGGGTACGAAGTTCAAGGTCATCACGGGGTTTCAGGGCAGTCAGGAATCGTCGCTCGCGATCGAACGCGGCGAGGTCGACGGCCGTTGCGGCTGGGGATGGACGAGCATCAAGAGCACAAGCTCGGACTGGATTCGCGACAACAAGCTCCGGTTCCTGATGCAATTCGGCCTGACGGCGAATCCCGAACTGCCGAATGTTCCTCTGGCGATCGACATTGCCCAGAAGCCCGAAGACAAGCAGAGCCTGCGGCTCCTGTTCGCGCCGCTCATGCTGAACAAGCCGATCTTCACCGCGCCGAAGACGCCGCCCGAGCGCGTCGCCGAACTGCGCACAGCCTTCGCGGCGCTGACGGCAGACCCCGCCTTACGCAGCGAGGTGCTGAAGATCAGCGGCTAGGATCCGAACCCGACGAACGGGCAGGATGCGCAGGCGCTGCTCGAGGACGTCTATCGGACGCCGGAGCCGGTGGTGGCGCGGCTGAAGAAGATCGTCAATCCGTGACCACTCTTCACTCCGCAGGAGCGCGCCGGTGACTGCAGCCATCCGCATGGGCCACATCACGCTCGAAACGCCCGACATCGAACGTCAGATCGAATACTTCACGTCGATTGTCGGCCTGTTCGTCGCGGAGCGCGGCGGCGGGCGCGCGTTCCTGACGAGCCGCGTCGGACAATTGGCGGTCGAATTGAACGCGGGCGAACATGCGCGATGCAAGAGCGTGTCGCTCGAAGTCGCGCCGGGCCTGTCGTCCAGCGAGATCGTCAGGAGCCTCGACCTCAAGGGCTTCAGGGCCGCGCCCGCCACGGACCGCTTTCCGGGCGCAGCCGAGGCCGTGCGAATCGACGACAACAATGGGGTCGCGGTCGATCTCTTCTCCGGCGGCGCCTTCCTGACTCCGAACCGTCCCACCACGGGTGTTGGACCCGTCAAACTCGGCCACGTCGCCATGACGGTTCCCGACCCGAAAGCCACGGCGGATTTCTACACGCAGTCGCTCGGCTTCCGGGTGTCGGACTGGATCATGGATTTCTTCGTGTTCCAGCGCTGCAATCCGGATCATCACACGCTGAATTTCGTGAAGGGCGATCATGCGAAACTCGCGCACTTTGCCTTCGAGCTGAAGGACTTCGCGCATCTGCAAAACGCCTGCGACATTCTCGGACAAAATCGCATCCAGCTTGCGCGCGGTCCCCTGCGCCACGGCCCCGGCCACAATGTGGCGATCTATTCGCCGACGCCAGACGGCCTCATCCTCGAATTCTTCATCGAGATGGACCGCATGTCGATCGAGGAGATCGGCTACTTCGATCCCAAGCCCTGGCACCGTGACTTCCCGCAGCGACCCAAAGTCTGGAGCCGGGAGAACAACGGCACCGTCATCTGGGGCATCCGCATCCCGCATTGAGCGGGATTGCGATAAGGCCAACTCGCCAATGTCGCCGATCAGACCATGATCGGGAGTTGCCCGCCTGCATCCGGAATGAGCCGGACACACATGAGGGGCTAATCTGGGACAAAGAGCTTGAAATTCGATAAGTCGATTTTTCCAGATATTTGAATAATATAGCTGGCGGAGAGAAAGGAACTGGATTCGAACATTCTCCTCCGCCAGAAGGGATTTCGTGACGATTACTCGCACCAATGTCGCTGCCGTTCCTCGGCTATGTGCTGCAGACCGACATTTCGCGCGGCTGGCGCGGTTCGAGAGGCTGATTGGCGCTGGTGCATTGCGGGCTCGGCTACGGCGGCGAGCGATTGATGGCGGCCATCTCGCCGGATGATCTCGACCGGTAGTTCACGGCCGATCGACCGAAGTGAAATAGATGCCCAATTTCACCGTATGCTGCACGGCCAGGGTTTGGCTCTACGGTGCTCCGTTATCCATCCCCTCTTGCGCCCCGTCGCGGGCCTATCCGTCAGTGAAGATGGAGATGAAATCACGAAGGGTGATGGATGCGCTTTGGTGTCGCCCTTGCGGCGCAGCAACCAGACGCCCCTGGAGCTATCTCCCTCCAAAGGCATCAAGGATCATCTTTTGTAACTTCGGCCGCGCCTCAACGTACCAGGTTTCCCTATATTGGTCGAAATACTGCAGGTTTGGCTTGGGCCGAATATAGTCGGGAAGAAAGTCCGCTGAGACGTCGGTGCGGCGGCTGAAGGAAAGGTCGGCTCTGGCATAGATCTCCTGCGCAGGCTGGCTAAGATACCAGTTCGCAAAAACCGTCGTGGCATTCGGATGCGGGGGGCCCTTGGGAATCCACATGACGCTGTTCCCGCCGAGCAAGAATCCGTGCCCGTCTTCGAGATCGTCGACACGGACGTCGAGGCCAGCATCTTTCAGCCGCTCTACATTGGACTGGATCGCGCCAAGACCAACTGAGTAGGAGCCGCGCGCGACCCACTCGACCAATTGCCGAGCGTCGCGAGTCAGCGTCGCCTTTTGATCAATCAGAATCTTACGCAGATATTCGAAGCCAAGGATTTCGACCAGATAGGCGGCGACCGCCTGGCCCGCGCCCAAGATGCGCGGATCAAACATTGCGATTTTACCCGTGTACTGTGGCGACAGCAGATTCTGCCACGACCTAAGGCTGCCGCTGGGAACAAGACGCGCATTGACGACCGGCCATCCCACAACAGTTTCCGATGGAATCGGCATGTACTTCTTGGCATTGTCGAGCCACTTGATATCGCCGTCCTGCCAGCTAGCCGGATTAGTCACACCCGGCAGCATGAGCCTGTCTTTGATTGGTTCCACCAGTCCCGGTGCGATCAGGTCCGTGTTAGCTGCGCCGCCGAGCAAACCGTCAATCGTGACCTTCCCGGCCTGTAACTCAAGCTTCACGCGGCTCGTCTGTTCGGCCCCATTGCCTTCAAGGAAATCGAGTTCAAGGCCGGTGTCCCGTTTGAAAGCCTCGCTTAGCGGCTTGGCGAGACCGGCCCGACCCGCGATGACGACGCGGCCTTCCTTCCTGGCCGCAGCCAACGTCTCAGACCATTTAGAACCGGCGCCGGACTGCCAATCTGCAGAATAAGCCCGCCCGCTCCGCAACGCTACGAAGGTGCCGACCGCGACTGCCCCTTCAAGAGCCTTTCGTCTGGTGACGGTCAGTTCGCCGTTAGGACGTTTGCCAAGCATTGTACCCTCCGTGTTTTTCTGTCAGGTCCCGCGAATTCTGCCGAGACGTCGGGCCACAATAGCGATCGCTATCGACAGCACCGCAGTAACTAGGCCGACGACGGACGCTGACTCCAGATTGCCTGCGCTGGCGAAGTCGAACATGAGCAGCGACAATGTTTTCGTGCCGGGCGTAGCCAGAAGCACCAGAATGCTGATGTCTTTGACAACAGAAATGAACGTGATGAGGAACACGCTCACCAGTCCGGGCGCGATGATAGGTAGCAAAATCCGCCTGAACACTGTTGCTCTTGAGGCGCCCGCCATCAGACCAGCTTCCTCGAGTTCAGTCGCGGTCTGGTCGATTGAGGTTCGTAGCATTTGAACGCCGATCGGCATCTCTTTCAGCAACAGTCCGACTATGAGGGGGACTAAAGTGCCGTAGAAAATGTTCAAGCCGGGCGAAAGAAACACTCCTAATAACGAAAGGCCAAGAATGAGGCCAGGAACCGCCCAGGGAAGCCAAACGATGACGTTCATAAAGTGGCTCGTACGCAACTTCATACGCGCCAGCACCCACGCGATGAGCGAATACCAGATGATGCCTATGAATCCGACAACGAGTCCAAGTATGATCGAGTTAGCGCTCGCCTGTGCAAATCGGGAGTCGCTCAGGACGTCGAACCAATGGTTCAGAACCCAGACGCTCCGGCCGCTGAAAAAACCAAAGATGCGCGTAAACGACCCGGCGACAAGGAAGCCAAGCGGAAGATAGATCGACAAACCGACCAAGGCAAAGAGGCATAAGGCCATTAGCCAGCGGGCCACGGGCGGGCGCCGTCGTCTGATTGCGGCAGAGCGCCCACCGAGGGTGGCCCTTCCACCGAGGCTTACAAGCAATGCCTGGTACAGGATCGCCAGCCCGACCAAGATGATCAGGAACATCGTGCTGATCGCCATCGCCTGTGGAAAATCTGCCGGCTCATAATGCACGAGATTATAAATGCGCGTTGCATAAACGTAGAGGTCAACGCGTGTTCCAAGGAACTGCTCAACTTCGAAGGTCTCAAGACTCCGAATGAAAGCCGCCAGAAATGCCGTTATCATTGCTGGGGCGATAAGCGGCGTCGTAATCTTCCGGAGGGTCTGGCTAGCGCCTGCGCCACTCATCCGGGCTGAGTCTTCCAGTGCAGCATCGAACTGACGAAGCGCTGGCGTCAACATCAAAACCATTACCGGTACTGTGGTGAGTGTCAGATGCACCCAGATGATACCGCCCGCGGAATTGACCGAGAAGGGCGAGCCGGACAACAGACCTGTTTCATTCGCCAGCCTGTTGAGTAGACCGTAGTCCTTGTCCAACAGCAGAACCCAGCCCATCGTCATAGGCAGCGCCGGCAGAAAGAATGCCAGCCAGATCGACATCTCGATGAGCCGGCCCCCAGGGATATCGTAGCGTACGAGCACCCACGACAAAATAAATCCTACGACAAGGGCAATTGGCACACGTATGGACAGCAGCAGCGAGTTGACGACCGCCACTGCCGTCTTGGCGCTGGAAAACATGTCCGACCAGCCCCCCAATCCGAATCGGAAGGGGGCGCCTAGCGGCTGAACGTTGAAACTGCCAACGACGAGAAACCCGATTGGAAGCAGCGCCATGATGATAACCGACGCGAAAAGCGCAGTCGCAAAACCGGGGTGAGCATTCGGCCGGTTATTGTCCGAGATTGCGCGTTTCAGTTCGGTCAGAAGACTCAAGATGCAGCGCCGGCTTGTTCGAAGAGCCGACGTGGATTGTCGACCAAAAGCCTATGTCTGATCGCGGGGTCGGGTGCGAACTCGAGAAGGAGATCCACCAGGAAGGCATCGTCGGGTCTCATCGTAATGTTTCGTACGCCCGGATGCGGCCAATCTGTGCCCCAGATGGTCCGGTCTGGTGACCGCGCGTGCAATGCCTTCCCGAATGGCTTCACCTGCTCCCACGTCGCGCCTTTCCAGACCATTCTGTAAGCGCTCGCGGCTTTAAGCCACACATGAGGTTCGCCCGCGAGATCAAGTAGCGTGCGGAAGGCCGGTTGGTCGATCCCGGCGCGGGCATCTATAAGTGCATAGTTCTCCAGGAGAACATTGGCCTTAATCTTCGGAATCAAGTCAGCGAAATGCAGTAGGCTCTCAGGTTCAAGATGTAGCGCCAGGACCCATCCCAGATCGCTCGCCGCGCGTGCAATTCGGTCGAACCAGTCTTGATCGAACCTCTGCATCATGTGACGAAGTTCGATGCGCATACCCCTGATGCCAATTCGATGTAAAGCCCCAAGCTCCCCGATGTCCGTTTGCTCGTTGGCGACTATCATCCCAAGGAGGCGTCCTTCGCAAATTTCAAGCGCTCGTTTCGTGGCCACCCAGTCTGCAGGATCGGTGCTGCCCTGAACGACGACGCCGCGCTGGAAGCCGAGCTGCGAACTGAGATGCATATACGACTCAAGTGTCGCCTCAGGCACTAGCGCACGTCGTCCTGAAACTGTTGTGAGTGCTTGGGGATGCGCCAATAGATGAAAGTGCGTATCCCAGCTTCCCTCCGGCAGTCTCCATGATGGCGACCTCGGCTTTGGATCTGGAGGAAGGCAGACAACTTCAGGCACCGACTCCATTTGGCTCATGCGTCCCCCAGTTTCGAGATCTCCTCGACGACCTTCTTCGCTTTGGCTGAACCCTCGATTGGTCGCCCCAGGTAGGACTCGACCGATTACAACGATTGTTCCAGCCGGTTGAGAATGCCACAGACTTATGTCTGTTGCCTAGCCTTTAGCCCGCATATGAGATTTGGGAGCTTTTTGATCGGCACATTTGCCGGACCGAACCAGACGAAGCCAATGGATAGGCGGGGCTGTATGGCGGACCAGACTCAGTCCAATTTCCACAACAGCCCGTCGACGAACCGGCAGCAGGCCTGATTGCCTGGTTCTTCGAGGGTGATGCCCGAGCAAGCGGACGTTGTTTTCTTTGAGGGTGATGGCCATGCGCGTAGAGATGGCGGAGTCAGACTGATCAAACAGTCCGCCCGCGCCCTCTCTCGCCATTCAGCAGCGCTCTCCTGCCGAGATGATAGGGAAGCTCATCCGCTCGCAACTGGAGCGCGCACTCGACGCTCATCGCCGAGGCTACAAGAAATGAGAGTGCCTTAAGCTTGACGTCCTCGATCGCGGCGAAAGTTTTCTGTTTCGCGGCGCGGTGTCAGGCACGGATGGCGTCAAGCGTCAGCTCCAGCCTGCATCAACGTGCCGAAAGCCGGGATCGCAAAAGGCGCCAACCTGCTCCGCACGACGCTTAGCGCGGCCCACAACATCGCCTGATTGCTGTTGATCGCCGCCTTTCCCAACTCGGCTTCGAGCGGAACGATCGTGTCAATCTGCGTCGTGTTCGCGCAGCTCAATAGAAATCCGTCAGCCTCGTCGCGCGCGGCGGCTCGCGTGATCTCCATCCAGCGCGCCGGCGAGATCTCGTGATAGGCGGGCCGCTCGGCCCAGAGCGAACCAAGCGCGATATCCTTCACGACCTCGAAGCCCTCAGCCGCGAGATAGTCGCGTTCGTGATCGTTGGTCGATTGCACGTAAGGCGTCACCAGCACCAGTCGCCTGACGCCGACCGCGCGCAGCGCGTCGCAGATCGCCTGACCGGTCGACACGGCCGGCAGGCCGGTCGACCTTGTGATTGTTTCCCTGATCCGCGCCTCGCCTTCCGGACCATGTTCGATGGCGTTGGCGGTGCAGTGAAAGCCGATCAGATCGACGCCCGCATCCGCCAACGTCTCGGCCGATTGCGCGACGGCGTCGAGCAATTGAACAAGGCCCTTCTTGTGCTGTCCGTTCATGCGCAGACGCGCGGCGTGCGTTGCAAAGCCGTCCGGCGCGAAGCGTGCGAACTGCCGCTCGATGAGTCTGTTGCCCGAGGGAATGATGAAGCCGGCGGCGACGCGCGCGAAACCGCTGGACTTTTCGAAAGACGCCCGATCTTCAGCTGCGGACAAATCGGTCATGCGCCGGCCTCTACTTGAACATCGAGCGATACAGCGTCGACCATTTTGGCATCGCAGCGTCGAGATCATTAGGGCTCAACGTCACCGCGCCCGACTTGAAATCCTTCGGCACGAGCGATGGATCGCGCGGCGGTACTTTCGGGTCAGCCGGGATGTAATCGGTGTCCCGGAACAATTCCTGCCCTTCTTGAGACAGTAGGAACGACAGGAACAACTTGCCGGCGTTCGGATGCGGGGCGTTGGCGGTGAGTGAATCCACGTTGAGCACCACGGTCATCGGGAGCATCGGAATCCAGCCAGCGGGCGCACCCTGCGCGGCGCTGATAACGGCGTGCTTGTTGAACATTTGCAGCGCAATCGGGTATTCGCCGGCGATCACCTGATCCATGACCTGTCGGGCGCCGGCCGCCACGTTGGCGATGTCCTGCTTCGCCAGCTTCTGGAGAAACGCAGTACCCTTTTCCTGTCCCATGAAAGTCAGCACCGAACCCACGAAGCCGTTGGCGCTGGACGACGAGCCGAGCGAACTCCACGCCATCTTGCCCCTCCACTTCGGGTCGAGCAGATCGTCGTAGCTCTTTGGCTCTGTACCTCTTGGCACGAGTTCGGTGTTGAAGCCCGGCGTCAGCACATTGATGTTGGATGCGATCCATGCGCCTTCGGGATCGAAAAAACCGTTCGGCAGCCGGTGCATGGACTCCGTGTGCCACCGCTCGACATAGCCTTCGCGGATCAGCGGCGCAGTTGAAAATCCATCGGAAATGTCAGATTGAACCTTGCCAGCCTTCGCCTCGGCGATGATGCGTTGCGTGACCTCGGGGGAATCGGCCCTGACGTAGTCGACCTTGATGCCGTACTTGCGCTCGAAGGCTTCCGCGGCTGGCCGCACAAACTGGTTGACGACGAGCGTCGTGTACCAGACGACCCGCCCTTCTTTCTTCGCTGCGTCGATCAGAGCCTGGTCGACCTCGACGGCGCGAGCAGGAAGGCACGAGCCGGCAGACATCGCGGCACTGAGCAGTCCGACGAGCATCCGCAACATTCGTACTCTCCATTGACCTGCCCCTCCGGCTGATCCAATTTGAATGTTAATGCATGGTCGGTCTGGGCTGCAATGCTAGGGTCGCCGGCGAAGCTGGTCCAGGTTGCGCAGCTGGCCATTGCAGAACCTCCGGGGCCGGCAGCAGGCCTATGGGACCGGATCAAGACGCAGTCCAACTCTGATCGCTGCTGGATGACAACTGACTGGCTGCTCACAGGCAGCCAAGACTCGGACCAAAGAGAATAGTGGCTTATCTATATGCTTGTGAGAAGAAGCCAAGTCCACGTCGTGCTGATTTGGTGGAGTGAGCGGATCGAGTTCGAACATTCGCCTAAACAGTGGCGAAGCTCGCATCGGTTTAGGTGCGTCTTGCAATTCAAAACTATTTGGAATTTATATTTTCAGCCCCGTCCGGATCGCCGCTGTTGTGAATCGAGAAAAACCATTCGTTGCGCCATTGAAGACTGCGAACAAGGTAATGGCGATCTTTGGAGCCGAAATTTCCTTGCACACCAACACGCCGGATTTGATCTGATCGAAAAAGGCGCCTCGGGGCATAATCGTGCAATAGCCCCTTTTCAAAAGCCTTTCCTTTGCGGCCAATGGCTCGACCTCGGCGACGACATTCAGTTTGATTTTCTTCCTGGCTGCGGCTGCTTCGATGACCTGCCGACTCAGATGCGACCTTCGGTCGAGAACGAGTTCGAAGCGCGCGGCATCGACAAGCAGAATGCTATTGTTCTCAGTTCCCAACACGGATGGGCTTCCAATCAGCCCCATGTTCTCCGTCAGCAGAGGTTCGGCCGTTAGTTCGACCCTTTTCGGATCATAATACATGAGCGCGACATCGATACTGCCATCCAGCAACATCTCGACAAGATGATGGGCGGCCGCCTGCTGGGCCCGCCACTCGACCGGGCGGGAATCAACCGCAACAACGTCAAGGATATTCGGAAGGAGTGAAGGCGCGATCGCGGGCGTGACACCGATCGATATGCTTTGTGGGTGTCCGCCTGAGGGCTTCTGAAGCGCGTCTGCGGCGGCAACGAACGCGGTTTCGATCATGTCTGCGTGGGGCAGCAGTATCTTGCCGTGTTCCGTCAGTTCGACGCCGCGGGGCGTGCGCGTAAACAGTTTGACGCCGAGATCCAGCTCCAATTCCGCGATTCTCGCACTCAGGGCAGGCTGGGCGATTCGAAGGTTCGCCGCAGCCCTGGAGATGCTCCGGGCGCTGGCGACGGCTCGAAAATAGACGATCTGCCGACGATTCATGGCCCATATCAATATGGTATGGGGCGCCATTCCACAATGATATTTGCGCACGCACCCCTTCATGGACATCAAAACATCAAGGGGAGGAACCGTCACATGTTCGTTCGAAACCTTTGGTATGTCGCCGCATGGAGTTCGGAGCTAACCGATCGCCCCTTGGGCCGGACGATTATCGGAGACCACATCGTTATGTTTCGCGATCGCGCCGGGAAGGCGGTTGCGATCGGCGATCTGTGTCCACATCGCTTTTCGCCCCTCAGCATGGGCAAGATCTGCGACGATGGCGCACTGGAATGCCCGTATCACGGGCTTCGCTTCGATGGCTCCGGCGCCTGTGTCGTCAATCCGCATGACGATGGCCATATTCCCAAAAACGCGCGGGTCTCGTCGTACCCACTATGCGAGCGTTACGGCATATTGTGGGCATGGATGGGCGACCATTCCAAGGCCGACGAGTACCGCATCCCGGTCTTCGACCAGATCGATTCGCCGAACTATCGGACCATCACCGGTCACATGAAGATCGACGCCAATTATGAGTTGATCGCCGATAATCTGCTGGACCAAAGCCACGCGCAATTTGTGCATCCACGTTTCTTCCGCGCTGACGTTCTCACGACGCCGCAGGACGTAACCCAGGACGGACACACCGTCATAAGCCGGCGCTGGATCCCGAACATCAAGGCTCCGTATGTCTATTCGCGCTTGCTGGACGATCCCGATCAGAAGG
>CANJEY010000090.1 GCA_947472615.1 Beijerinckiaceae bacterium | reverse complement strand
TCTTCGACCTCGTCACCGACCGCAAGATCGACGGACAATTGCGCTGCAAGGACGACAGGTTCCTGCGCTTCAACGCCCGCATTCCGGCCTCCGCCGACCAGAACCTCCGCGACGCGTTCTACCGCATCGAGCAGGCCGCGCTGGTCGTGATCGTGCGCTGGTCG
The DNA here is from genome assembly GCA_947472615.1 of Beijerinckiaceae bacterium. Lineage (GTDB taxonomy): Bacteria > Pseudomonadota > Alphaproteobacteria > Rhizobiales > Beijerinckiaceae > Terripilifer. The sequence continues at coordinate 12,378 of CANJEY010000090.1, read as the reverse complement.
GCCTCGAAAGCTTCCAAAGTCATCCATGGCATGACGGCGGATGCGGCCGAATATCTGCGCGCCTCGATCGAGCGCGGCGACGTCGACATCGCCGGCAAGGTCGAGGAACATGCCGGCGCCGATGGCGACGTCGGGTTGATCTGGACTCCGTCCGAGCGCGAGTTCATCGTCGCGGCGGCGGAGTGATCGCGGCTCCGCCGGATCCGATCGCCGCATGACTGAAGTCTGGTTCTATCATCTGACGTCGCAACCGCTGGAGCGCACGCTGCCGGTGCTGCTTGAGCGTTCGATCGAACGCAAATGGAAGGCGGTCGTGCAGGCGACGAGCGATGAGCGTATTGCGGCGCTCGACGCGCTGCTCTGGACCTATTCGGACTCGAGTTTTCTGGCGCACGGCTCGGCGCGCGATGGCGACGGCGCGCTGCAGCCGGTTTATCTCACCACTGGCGCCGAAAACCCGAACGGCGCGGTGATCCGGTTCTTCGTCGACGGCGCAGCCATTGCGCCGGTGCTGAACGAGCAACCCGACGCTTACCAGCGCATGATCCTGCTGTTCGATGGCAACGACGACGATCTGCTCGCCGACGCCCGCGCGCAGTGGAAAGCCCTGAAGGCGCAGGGCCGCGATCTGTCCTACTGGCAACAGAACGACGACGGCCGCTGGGCGAAGAAGGCCTGAAGTCGGCTGCGTCTACGCTTGAGCAATCGGCCTTCGACCGTCTAAAGGCTTCCTTGGGGAGGCCTTGGGTTGTCGAATCACAGCGCTGCGGACGCGAGCTACATCGACCCCATGGCGCGGCGCGAATATGTGTTCGCGTGGCTCATCGGCCTTGGATATTCGACGACGCAGAATTTCTCGCCGGTGCTCGCCATCGTGTTCCAGCAGAGCGGGTTCGAATTGCCCGCCATTGGGCTGCTGTTGTCGCTGTTCGCGATCCCTACCCTGACGGCGACCTTGCTGTCGTCGGCCGCGGCTGCGCGTTTCGGCGTGCTGCCCGCGGCGCGATTGTCGATCGTGTTGACCGCCATCGGCATGGGAAGCCTTGCGTTCACGCGCAACGACTTCGCCACGGCGCTTGCTTCGAGACTGTTTCAAGGGGTCGGCGTCGGGTTGTTCCTGCCGGTGATGATGCTCTACGTGCAGAGCCGATTGACGCGGGTGAATTTCATTCATCTCGTAACGATCTTCACCGTGACTCTGCCGCTCGCCTCCGCCATTGCGCCGCCGCTCGGCGAATGGACGCTGCGACATTTCGGGGCGACGACCATGTTCGTCGTCGCCGTCGCGCCCGCGATTCTGGCGCTTGGGCTGTCGTTCCTGTTGCGGCCCTCAGCGGCGGCTGCTCCCGCCTCGGGCCTCAATCTGGCGGGCGGCTTCAGGCGGCGTTTCGTTTTGCCGCTTGTGTCGATCCTCGTCGGCGGCGCGCTGTACGGCTATGTGCTGAGCTACCTTCCGGCGGACCTGCAGGCGCGCGGCGTCCCGCTGGCGGTCTATTTCCTGCCGTCGACGGCGGCGCTTTTGCTGACGCGCTTTCTGGGCATGAAGCGCCTGCAACATTTCGGCCCGCGCATTCTGGTGGCGGGCGGCATGCTGTTGCAGGCTTTGGGGTACGTCATCATCGCCCCGACAAACAACTGGCTGGTGGCGGCGCTGGCGGGCGCGCTGCTGGGCGCAGGCAACAGCTTCATGTGGCCAATCGTGTCGGCCTGGTTGAGCGAAGGACTGGAAGCCGCCGAACGCGCCGCTCCGCAAGCTGTGGGCTCGACGGTGTTCTATTCGGGGCTCTACGTCGTGCCGCTGCCGCTGACCTATCTGATCGCGCACTTCGGCTATGCGGCCACCGAATGGGTGCTTGCCGCGCTGGCGCTCGTGATGATGCTGGCGCTGCTCGCGCCGCGCCGGACGCACAGCGCGGCTCGCTGACACTTCGCGATTGACGTCTGCGCCTCAGGCGTTGCTGGGCGACAGCGGCGTCAGGCCGCGAATGATGTCGCTCGACTTCTCGGCCATCATCAGTACGCATGCGTTGATGTGCGCGCCCACCATGTCGGGCATGGCGGAGGCGTCGACGACGCGCAGGTTCTGCACGCCCCGCACCCGCATGTCGGGATCGAGCACCGGGTTTTCGCCCGCCATCGTGCAGGTGCCGGCCGGATGATGCGCGGTGATCGCGGTGCGGCGAATGAAGGCCTCGATGTCGGCGTCCGTCTTCACCTTGTCGATCCCGGGGGATTTCTCGACTCCGCGGAATTTGTCGAGGGGCTTCTGCGCCGCCACGTTGCGGGCGAGCTTGAAGCCTTCCACAAGCTTCGGCAGATCCGATGGATCGGAGAAGAAATTGTACAGGATGCGGATCGGATCGCGCGGGTCGGCAGAGCGCAGCAGCAGTTCGCCGCGCGATTTCGGATGCAGCAGACAGGGCCGGATGCCGTAGCCGTCCACATAGGGCGCCGAGACGCCCGGCATCCACAGCCGCGCGTCGGTCGGCGCGCCGCGGAACATGAATTCGATGTCCGGCACGTCCAGTTCCGGCGTGGTGCGGATGAAGGCGTGCAGTCCCCCGGGCACCACCGTGCCGGGCCCCGTTCCGAAGAAATACGCCTGCAGCATTGACATCGCCATTCGGTCGAAGCGCATCGAGGCGTGGAACGGTCCGAGATCCTTGCGGGTGAACATGATCAGTACCGCCAGATGATCCTGCAGGTTGCGGCCGACTGGCAGGTCGGCCACGACCGGAATGCCCATCTCCTTCAGATGATCGGCCGGCCCGATGCCCGACAGCATCAGCAGATGCGGCGTGTTGAACGTGCCGGCTGACAGGATCACCTCCTGCGTCGCCTCGGCCTTCACCACCATGCCGTGATGTTCGTATTCGACGCCGGTGGCGCGCGTACCCTGCATGGTGATGCGCATGGCGTGCGCCTTCACGTCGACGCGGAGGTTCTTGCGCGAGCGCGCCGGCTTCAGGAATGCGTTGGCGGATGAGGAACGGCGGCCGTTTCGGATCGTATACTGGCTGCGCCCGAAGCCTTCGCCGTCTGCGCCGTTGTAGTCTGGCGTCACCGGCAGTTTGGCGGCTTTCGCGGCCTCGATCCACGCCGGGAACAGCGGATCGTCCGTCTTGGCCCATTCGGTGCCGAGCGGTCCTTCGCCGCCGCGCCAAGGGCTGTCGCCCTCGATCCATGTTTCGCAGCGTTTGAAGTAGGGCAGAACCTCCGAATAGGACCAGCCCTTCGCGCCATTGCGCGACCAGCGATCGTAATCGCCACGATGCCCGCGCGTGTAGGCCATCACGTTCACTGAAGACGACCCGCCCAACACCTTGCCGCGCGACGCCTCGATGCTGCGGCCGTTCAGGGCGGCTTCCGGCTCGGTGTGGAAACCCCAGTCGTGCATGTGATGCTCGTGCATCTTGCCCATGCCGAGCGGGATGTGGATCAGCGGATTCCAGTCGCGACCGCCGGCCTCCAGCAACAGCACCCGCGCGCCTTCGTCCTCGGTGAGCCGGTTGGCCAGCACGCAGCCGGCCGAGCCTGCGCCGACGATGATGTAATCATAGGTGTTGCCAGCCGAAGCCATACGCGGTTTCCCCCGTCCCCGAGACGCCCTTTTTGAAGTTCAAGCCGTACAACGGCGGAGGGGTTGTGTCATCCCCGGGCGGACAAATGATCAAAATTCAGACTTGCTGAAATAGCTGCAAATTAAAACATTGGCCAAAATTGAATGTAGAGGGATAAATCTTGCAGGTTATCAATGTGATAAAAATCACGATTTTGGCAATATGTTATGCAAATATGGCCATGGTTGCATCAGCTCAAAGTGAATCGTCGGGTTCAATGGTTCGACGATGGATTCAACTAAATGACACTTGTCGCGGATCAGCCAGATTGGCAGAAATTGAGAGAGTGTGCGCACAGCGCGACGCATTATCGGTTCGGTTAGAGGCGCTCGGATTTTGTTATGAACGCAACAGGGCCTCGAGTGTGTGGTTTCGTTGCCGATAGTTGCATGCTTTGAACGAGAGTAGGTCGCGTATCGACGATTTGGCTGGCGGCAAGGCGAAAGAGCCTAACTTTTCTTCCTTCCCATCTCCTCCGCCTTCCACCGTTTGAACAACGCCGCGCGCGACGGCTGATAGCTCTCCTCCAGCGCCTCGATCGTTTCGATCCGATCCGTGCGGAAGTGCCGGAAGCCGTCGCGCAATTCGCACCACGCCAGCACTACCCGCACGGCTTCGAAATAGGCGATTCCGAACGGCCGGATGGTGCGGCGCGTGAGCGTGTCGCCCCGGTCGACATAGTCGATGGTCAGCTTGCGGTTGCGGCGGATCGCGGTCCGGACCAGCGCGACGTCGATGGCGTCCACCGCGATCCGGTCGCCGAAATTTGGCGCCATCAGAGAGCCTTCGAGCAGCACGGGCCGCAAATCCACGGGCAGCACCGCGCCGATCTTGGCCACCACATCGTCGGCGGCGTGGCGCAGGATCGGATCGCCGCGTTCGCGGGTCCACTGCAGGCCGATCAGGATCGCCTCGATCTCATCGGCGCTGAACATCATCGGCGGCAGATCGTACCCGGCTTCGAGCACATAGCCGACGCCCGCCTCGCCGCGGATCGGCACGCGCGTGGCGATCAGCGAGGCGATGTCGCGATAAGCAGTGCGGAGCGAGACGCCGAGTTCGTCGGCCAGACTCTGGGCAGTTGCGGGCCGCCGGCGGCGGCGCAGCGCCTGAACGAGTCGCAGGAGTCGGTCGGAGCGGGCCATACGGTCAGGCTAGAGCCGGGCAGGGCGCGAGGTCCAGCGCAAACGAAACGGCGGCCGCAGGGGCCGCCGTTGAAACTTTCATAATCGCCCCTCGTGGTTCGAGACGCCGCCTGCGGCGGCTCCTCACCATGAGGGGCTTATTGGATCGAAATCAGCGACCAGGCCCTCATCCTGAGGAGCCGCGCAGCGGCGTCTCGAAGGAAGAGGGCGCGCCATGACCTCAGCCGACCAGTTCGTTCCCGGCGAACCACTGCGCGATTTCCATCGCGGCCGTCTCAGGCGCGTCGGAACCATGCACCGAGTTCTCGCCCATGTTGAGCGCGAACAGCTTGCGGATCGTGCCGGCGTCGGCCTTCTCGGGGTTCGTGGCGCCCATGACGTCGCGATAGCGTTTGATGGCGTTGTCGCCTTCCAGCACCTGCACCACGACCGGGCCGGCCGTCATCTGGCCGACGAGTTCGCCGAAGAAGGGGCGCTCCTTGTGGACGCCGTAGAAGGTTTCGGCCTGCGCCTTCGTCATCACAACGCGCTTCTGGGCGATGATGCGGAGACCGGCTTCCTCGATCTTGGCGTTCACCGCGCCGGTGAGGTTGCGGCGGGTCACGTCGGGCTTGAGAATGGAAAAGGTGCGTTCGATCGCCATGGCGGTCTGAAACCTGCAAATCTGGGGTTGATGTTGGGCCGCGCTTATACCGGCGCGGATTGCGCTGCACAAGCCGGGCGCGCCTGCGCGAACCCGGCCAGTACCCCCTTATCAGCCCGTTGACGAAGTCACATTCGCCTGATTCCCTTTGATCATTGGGATTCGGGCGAGCTTTCAACGATGGCGATGCGGCGGGAGACCGGGGTTCAGGGCGATCTGCTCGTGACATGGTCGGAGATACCGCGTTCGCCCGGGCACGCGTTCTACGACAAGTTGCAGAACTTGCTGATCGAGGCCGGGTTCGACGCCTTCGTGGAGGAGGTCTGCAAGCCGTATTACGCGCCGCGCATGGGCGCGCCGTCACTGCCGCCGGGGCGCTATTTCCGCATGCACATGGTCGGCTATTTCGAAGGCATAGACAGCGAGCGTGGGATTGTATGGCGTTGCTCGGATTCCTGGTCGTTGCGTGATTTCCTGCGACTGGCGAACAGAGACAATGTTCCCGATCACTCATGGTTGTCGAAGATGCGCTCGCGCCTGCCGCACGAAGCGCATGAAAAAGTGTTCGGGTGGGTTTTGAAACTCGTTGCCGAGCGCGGCCTGGTGAAGGGCGAGCGGATCGGCGTTGATGGTTCGACCATGGAAGCCAACGCGGCGCTGCGAACCATCGTGCGTCGCGACAACGGCGAGACCTATCGGGCGATGCTGACACGGATGGCGCAAGAGAGCGGCATCGAGACGCCGACGATTGACGATCTCGTCCGGCTTGATCGCAAGCGCAAGGGCAAGAAGCTTTCGAACGAAGACTGGGCGAGTACGACCGATCCCGACGCCCGAATCGCCAGAATGAAGGATGGGACGACGCATCTGGCCTACAAGCCCGAACATGCCGTTGATCTCGACACCGGCGTCATCGTGGCGGCCCCGATCCACCCGGCCGACGAGGGCGATACGACGACCCTCGATCCCACGTTGGAGGCGGCGGCGCGCAATCTCGCCGATATCGGCCTCGCGCCGACGCCTGAGACTCCCTGTGAGTTGGTGGGCGACAAAGGTTATTATTCACGAGAGGGGCTGAAGGACCTCGACGGCGGCGTCTGGAAGACGCGAATCGCCGAGCCAAGGCCGGCCAACGGCTATCTGCGTTGGCATGGCGATGAAGCGGCACGCGACGCCGTCTACGCCAACCGCGCGAGGTTGAAGTCCGGCATCGGCCGGGAGGCCATGCGCCGACGAGGAGAGATGGTCGAGCGAAGCTTCGCCCACGTCCTTGATCGCGGCGGCATGCGCCGCGCGTGGTTGCGTGGGCGCGAGAACGTTCACAAGCGCTACCTGATCCATGTCGCCGGCTTCAATCTTGGCGTTCTGATGCGCGTGTTGTTCGGGCACGGGACTCCAAGAGAGGCCGCGAGCCTCAAAAACGCGCTTTTGTTCGTCATTCAGACCGAGGTCGCAATCGCAATCGCCATCGTCATCATCGCCGATATCGACGGGCAATTGGCCATGCTCGCCGTCGTCGCAACGACGGGCGTGGATTGATCAAACAACGACTTCGTCACCGGGCTGTTATGTCCGCAATCGATTCAAATGTTCCTTAACGACCATGCTTTAGCTGTGGGGAGATCGCGCCGGATCATCGGAATTTCGACCGTGTCGCTGCCCATTGACGATCTGAGGAACCTCGCCTCGCATTCGAGGACGCAGAGCTCCGCCGGAACCCCGTTCCGGTTCGGGTCGATGTTCGATGGCGGGTCGGGCGTACTCCGGCAATTATTCCGTTTCGTCATCGCCGCGCTGGCCGTCACCTCCGCCATCATGCTGGTGATGTGGAACATCAGCTTCAGCCCCGTCGATCAGCGCACCGCGGCAGAGAGGACGCGCGATGAAGTCAACCAGATGCGCTATGCCCAGAGCCTCGGGGCCAACGGCCAGACTGGCCTCGGCGGCGGCATTTTCGACTATCTCGCTCGGCTCGGCTCCTCGTTCAAAGCTGCGATGGAGCGCATGCGCGAGAAGGACAAGACGATCCTCGACAATCGCGACCGCAGCCTGCGCGGCATGTTCTCGTTCGAGCCGTCCGGGCGCGCGACGCCTCAGGGCCTGACGGTGGGTCCGGCGCGCGTCGGCACGCTGATGCCCCGGCGCGGCCTGTCGGCCCGGGATCAGGAGATCATGCTCAATGCCCAGCAGGGGCAGAGCGCGATCCAGCTTCCGGCAGCCATGCCGAACCTCAGCGGCCCTGCGCCGCGCGCGACCGCGCTACCGCCGCCGCCCCCACCGGCTCCAGCCTCCTATGCGGCGGCCCCTGCCGCGCCGCAACAGCCCCGCAATCTGCTGGCGCTGGCGGCCGCCCCGCCGCCTCCGGCCCCCACGCCCATGAATTCGCCCGGCTTCGCCTCGATGGCGCCGTCCGCAGCCTCGTCGATTTCCAGCATGTCGTCGCCCGCACATACGCCGGTCGCCGACACGCCACTACGGACCAGCCCGACGCCGCCAGCGCGCCCGGTCGAAAAGCCCATGACGGTCGCCGAGCGCACCGAGGGGTCTGAGGCCCTGACGGCGCTGAACATCGCCACAGAAGATTTCCGTCAGTTCCCGCGCGCGATGGCGCTCTACAATGCCTTCGCCGAGCGGCATCCGGACTCGCCGCAGCGCAAGGTCATGCAGCCGAAGTTCGAACAATTGCTGAAGCAGCACGATCGCGCGCTGCAGGAACGCAAGATCGTCGAATCCGAGGCGAAATTGAACGCTGTACCGTTCGGCGAAGACGAAGGCGATGCTGTCTATGAGTGTCTGTCCGGCAAGCCGCGTCTGAAGGCGGTCGCGATCGCCCGCAAGGTCGTGTCCGCGAATCCGAGCGTACCAGCCTTCTTCGTGCTTGCCGATATGGCGCCGGGCGAAACCTACAGCCGCGGCGAAATGGCCGACGAGCTGGCCGTCTGTTTCCCGGTGCAGAAGATGGCCGGAACGATCCACGTTATGTTCTTCGACGAACCGGCGGGCGTTTTCGCCGGTCCGCTGTTTGCGAAAACGCCCGACGCGCTGATCTTCGCGCGCGACTGATCAGCGGCCGACGTATTCCGACCACCAGTTCAGCACCTTGTCGACGGTCTCCTTCGGCGGCAGGCCGCTGACCACCATCTGCACGTCGTCGTTCAGATAGGGGTGCTTGATCGCAACCGGACCGCGGAAATTCTTCGACGCATATTCCTGACTCTCGGCGCTCAGAGCCCAGTCGGCGAGCAGCGCCGCCGCGTGTGGATGCAGCGTGTTGCGGTTGATCACCATCGCGCCTGCCAGGCCGAGAAATGGCGCGGATTGCACGACGACGCAGGCCGCGTCGGGGTTCTTGGCTTTCTCGGCGTAGCAATAATACGTGAAGTTGTGGCCCTGAATGGCGTGATCGCCGGCCAGCATCAACTGGTAGCGGTCGATCGTCGTTTGCTGCTGGATCGGCTTGTTGGCGCCAATGCACTTGATCCATTCCTGCGTCTTCGCATCGCCCATCATGGCGTGGATGCCCACGAGGAAGCGCACGTTCGGCCCGTCGAACGAGACCTCGCCCTTGAACTCCGGCTTGCAGAGATCGAACCATTGCTTGGGCGCCTTGTCGGCGGCGACCATCTTCGGATTGTAGCTGATGCCGAAATCGCTCCAGTAGAATGTCGTCCAGCGATTGTCGGGGTCGATGAACTTGCGATACTGCGGCAGGATGCGTTCGTTGACCGGCGAGGGATAGCGCGCGGCGAAATCGCGCGATAAAATTCCTTCCATATCCGGCACCGCGAGGCTCATCACGTCGGTGAGATGCCGGCCGGCGAGTTCTTCCGACACCAGAAGCTCGGACGCGTCCTGCGAGCCCATGCTGCTCGCATCGACATTGATGAACGGATATTTCTTGCGGAACAGATTGATGTGGGGTTCCCACAAATTGTTGCGCCAGGTGTGGATGAAGCTGAGTTTGCCCTCTTTCTTGGCGCCTTCCTCGAGCTTCTGTTGCCGCTCGGCGGCGGGCAGTTTGGCGAGGTCGGCGTAGAGTTTCTCGGCGGCGGAGGGTTCGGCGCTCGCCTGCGTCGATGCGCCCGCGAAGGGCGCGGTGAGCGCGGCGATCAGAAGTCCCCGTTTCAGCAGCTTTCCGAACATGCAAGTCTCCCTGAAATGTTGCGCCGGACGATGTTCGCGCCGGCCGGTGTCAACTGGTGGAGCCGTGGCGGCTTGCCTGCCGCCGCGTCTTGCAAATGCCGCGCCGCTCAAGCGTGTGTGTTGAGCATATAGTCGGCGATCTCCTCGCGGCTGGCGAACCAGATGTGCTCCTCGTGCTGCTTGCAATAGGCGACCATCTGCTCGAACGCGTGCGCGATATAGGGGCGGCCGCCGAGTTCGGCATGCACCAGCGCGTCGATGCGCCCCGGCCGGCCGCGCTTGGCTTCCTCCAGCACATAGTCGAAACTGTACTTGAACGACTGGAACGCCTCGGCTCCGCTCAGCCCGCCGCCGTTCCAGGCGCGCAGATCGTTGAAGAACCAGTGCTTGGGAATGATGCAGATGCGCCGGCCGCCGGCCTCCGTCACATAGGGCGGATCGTCGTCACAGCGGTCGCCGCACCACGTATAGCCTTCCTCGGCCAGAATGCTCAGCGTTTCGGCAGTGTGATTGCCGCCGGGGCTGACCCAGCCGACCGGGCGCTTGCCGCTGACGCGCTCGATGATCTCGGTGGTGCGACGAATATCGGCGCGCTGTTCCTCGGGCGATAGCATCACCATCTTCACTTCATTGGTCCACGCATGACCAGCGAGTTCATGGCCGGCGGCGTGCAGCGCCTTCGTGGCCTCGGGCCATTTCTCGACCGCGAGGCCGTTGATGTCGATCGTGGCGCGCGCCTTGTAGCGTTCGAGAATTTCCATGATGCGCCAGATGCCGGCGTTGCCGCCGTAATCGGCATGCGAAATCGAGAACAGATTGGGGCCCTTGATGTCGAGCGTCTTGAAATGCCCATGCAGCGTGTAGGCTTCCAGCGCCACCGTGAAAGTCGCGCAGATCTTCTTGCCGCCGGGCCATTTGACTGTTCGCCGCATGCCGTTCCTCCTGTTGCGTCGAGACTACGCGGCATCAGGCTCGCTGCGCAAGATGGCCGGATGGTCGCAGCCGACCGCCGCGTCCGTCGGCTCAAGGTCTGCTATGATGATCGCCGACGCCCATCATCGGATTCCGGCATGAACCTGCGCGATCTTCGCTACGTCATCTCCGTCGCCGAACTCGGCCACTTCGGTCGCGCGGCGGAAGCGTGCCACATCAGCCAGCCGACGCTGAGCGGACAGATTCTGAAACTGGAAGACGAACTCGGCGTCGCGATCTTCGAGCGCATCGGCAAATCGGTGCGTCTCACCCCGACCGGCGAGCGCATCGTCGAGCAGGCGCGCAAGGCCGTGCAGGCGGCCGACGACATCGCCATGACGGCGCGCGCCGCGCGCGATCCGCTCAGCGGCGCGCTGACTATCGGGGCGATCCCGACGATCGCGCCCTATCTGATGCCGTATCTGTTACCGGCCGCCGCGGCGCATCTGCCGAACGCGCCGCTCATCATTCACGAGGACATCACCGACAATCTCGTTGTCGCCCTCAGCGCGGGCAAACTCGACGCCGCGATTCTGGCGACCGAAACGGACACAAATCTGCTGGGCTCGATCATGCTCTACGACGAACCGTTCTGGGCCGCGCTGCCCGCGACGCATGTGCTGGCGAAGAAGAAGCAGATCGCGCCCGGCGAACTCGACCCCAAGACGCTGCTGCTGCTCGCCGACGGCCATTGTCTGCGCGATCAGGCGCTCGACGTCTGCGGCCATCCCGATCTCGGCGGCGGCTCGAGCGCCGACATTCGCGCCGTCAGCCTCGAAACCCTGATGCAACTTGCGGCGGCCGGGCAGGGGATCACGCTCGCGCCCGAACTCGCGGTGAAAAGCGCGCGCGGACTGACGACGGGACTCGTAGCGCGCAAGATCAGCGGCGGCGAGGCGTTCCGCCGTGTGCGACTGGCGTTCCGGCGCAATGCGCCGCGCATGAAGGCGATCGAAGTCGTGGCTGAGATCATCAGGAACGCGACGCCAATTGCGCCGCATTCAATTTAGTTGGCGATCACGACAGTCGCGCGGGAGAGTTGAGACGACGTCTGCTCACGCCGCGTCGGGCAACGCCATCTCGTTTTCCAGCAAACGCGACTTCGCGCCCGCAAGCGCCTTCTCCGAAAACTGATCGGGAAATTCCAGCGCGAGGCATTCGAACGCGTAAGCGCCGAGCCCGGCGTCCTTCAATTGCAGCAGGCCGACGGCCGGCTTCGCCTGATTGAGCAGGTCTTCGACCGTCTTGACGATGCCGACCTTGGCGGCCTTCAGGCGCGTCTGCGACGAGCGCGTGGCGCGTCCGTTTTCTTCCGTCTTGAGCTGTTCGAACGCGCCGACGATCTGCCAGAAGCGGCGCTCCATCGGATCTTCGAACGGCAGGCCGGCAAGATTCGCGATGCGGCGGCGGCAGCTCTTCGCCAGCTCGAATTCTTCGCGCTTTTGCGCGTTGGCCAGCAGGTTCTGGATAAGCTTGGGATCGCTCAGCGAGTCGGGATTGACAACATATTTCATGGAAGACGCCTCAAATGCTGCAGGATCAGCGTTCCGCGTTCGACGTGCAGCAGGTTTGACGAAGCGATCTGTTATTGGAGGTAGAGGGTTCCGGGCGACAATACAATAGCGCCACGGTCGCCATCCCGAGCGATGACGTCGCATCCCGACACGAAAAGGGCCGGAGCCGCGCGAGGCGGTTCCGGCCTTTTATCAGTTTGTGGCTGTTACGCCGCGATGGGCAGGGCGGCGGCTTCGATCGCCACAGCCGCGCTTTGCACGATCGCCGCGAAGCGAACGGCGGTCTGGATCCCGTCGGTCGTCACGCCGGCTTCGACCAGCACCTTTTCGTGCGTGTCGAT
>CANJEY010000089.1 GCA_947472615.1 Beijerinckiaceae bacterium | reverse complement strand
GGAGCATGTAAAGAAAACAGGCTACGCCGAAATTCGCGCCCGGCCCGTCGGCACCGGCCCCTATCGGTTCGTCGAACACGTCAAGGACGACCACGTCACCTTTCAGGCGTTTGACGGCTATTGGGGCGGCGCAACGCAGATCAAGACGCTCATCTATCGCCCCATCAAGGAGGACGCGGCGCGCATCTCGGCGCTGATCGCCGGCGAGATCGATCTGGCGCTCGATCTGCCGCCCGAACTGGTTCCAGTCGTGCAACAGCGCAAGGAACTGAAGGTGAAGCAGGTGCTGAGCGCCCGCACGTTCGCGATCAACTTCTCCAAGATGGATCCGTCGTATCCGACCAACAAACGCGAATTCCGTGAAGCCGTCGATTACGCGATTGATCGCGACGCGCTGAACAAGGCGATCCTGTCTGGCACGGGCGCGCCGGCGGCCTGGCTCAATCCGCTGAGCTTTGGTGTCAATCCCGCGATCAAGCCCCGCGCCTACGACCCGAAGAAGGCCAGGGAGCTGCTGGCGCAGGCGGGTTATCCGAACGGCATTGATGTGGAGTTCGACGTGCCGGTTGCGCGCTACATCAAGGACAAGGAGATGGGCGAAGCCATCGCCGGGCAACTGGCGCAGGTCGGCATCCGCGCCCGCGTCAACCCGATGGAATGGGGGCTGTTCACCAAGAAGCAATTCAGCCATCAGGCGAGCCCGATCTCGCTCATCGCGTGGGTCGACAACAATTCGGACACCGACACGCAGAACCGCCTGCTGATGAAAACCGGCTCGACATGGTCGCAGGGCGGCGACAAGGCGCTCGACGAACTACTTGACCGCATCGCCAGCGAGATGGACCCGGAGAAGCGCAAGGCGCTGATCTTCGAGGAACAGGACTATCTGCGCCGCGAAGTCTATCCGATCACATATGTGGTGCAGATGGGTCTGCTCTGCGCCGTGTCGCAGAAGCTTGACTGGTTCGAGCCGCGCCCCGACGAAAAGTATTATTTCTTCAAGGCTGCCAAATAGGCGTGTCCGCACAATCGAGAATTCAACACTGGAGGAAACAATGAACATCAACGTCCCGACGCGCACCGGCCCGAAGATTCAGAAGATCGGCGAAACGGGCGCATCCATGTTCTCGATGCGCGGCGTATCCCTGCTGGCCGACGGCGCATCGGCCGACCCGATGGCGACCGCCGAAAATCTCTGGATCTCCGTCAAGGTTTATTCGAGTGGCGGTGAGAATGCGTTGCACATTCACACGACTGAAGATCATTCGTTCGTCGTCATGCAGGGCAAGGCGACATTCCATTTCGGCGACGGCAGTTCGCAGGTCGCACGGCAGTTTGAAGGCGTGATGCTGCCGAAGGGCGTGTCCTACCGGTTCGAAGCGGACGAGGCGGAAAATCTCGTGCTGCTGCGCATCGGCGCGGCCCAGCGCACCACGACGGGCGCGGTCGCCATGATGAACACCGGCGCGCCGGCAGAACTGAAGGGCAAGACCATCGACGCCGACGGCGGCTTGAAAGACGCGAGCGATCCAAAGACCGGCACGCCGTCGCGTCCCATCGTGCCGCTGCCCGGCAAGTTCTTCGCTCAAGCGTAAAGCCGCGCCACGATGCATATTTCGCCTCCGGGCAGGCCCCGGGGGCTTCGGGAGGATATATGACGGAGAATTTGAGAAGCCTGCGACTGCAAGGCTTCGCGCTGATGATTGCGGCTGCGGCGTCCTTTTGCGCCTCCGCGATAGCGGCCGCGCAGGATTCCGTCGCCGAATTCTATCGCGGCAAGACAATACACTTCGTGGTCGGCGCGGCGGCGGGCGGCGGTTATGACGTCGCGGCGCGCACGCTGGCGCTGCACATGAGCCGCCACATTCCGGGCAATCCGTCGATGGTCGTCGAAAACATGCCGGGCGCGAGCGGCCTCGTCATGGCGAATTCGTTCTACAACAAGGCCTCGCGGGATGGCCTGTCACTCGGCATGTTCAGCAACAACCTGCCGTTCGAGCCGAAACTCGCCACGCTGGGGCGCAATGCTCAGTTCGATCTCTCGCGCATGTTCTGGATCGGCTCGCCGGTGCAGGATCCATTGTTGCTCTGGGTGCTGACTTCGAAGGCCAGAACTTTCGAGGACGTGCGCAAATCCAAAGTCCTGATCGGCGCGACAGTGGCGGGCGGCGACACCTATGTGCTGCCGCTCATTCTGCGAGAGGCGCTCGGCGCACAATTCGAGATGATCACTGGATACAAGGGGCAGAGCGAAATCTATCTCGCCGCCGAGCGCGGCGAGGTGCACGGCATGACAGGCGGCGTTTCGGTCCTGTACGGCACGAACGCCAACTGGGTGCGCGAAGGCAAGGCTGTCGGTCTCGTACAATTCGGCCTCGACCGCACCGAACAGGCGAAAGACGTTCCGACCGCGATTGAACTATCGACCAGCGCGGCCGACAAAGCGCTGTTTCGCTTCATCGCGCTGAAGTTCAGGATGGCGCGGCCAATTGCGTTGCCGCCCGAGACGCCGGCGGACCGCGTCAAGGCGCTACGCGCCGCTTTCGACGCGACCATGAAAGACGCGCAGTTTCAGCAGGACGCGGCGCGCGCCGGTCTCGAACCCAATCCGGTGGACGGCGACGGCATCGCCGAGCTGACCCGCGAAATCGAAACGACGCCCGACGAGGTGAGCGGCCGTCTGAAGCAGATCCTCGCGAAGGTCGGCAATTGATCGCACCGCCATCAACAAAGTCGGCGCTGGACGGCGACGGGAGACGGATATGAAATTCAGACTGATTGCCGCCGTATGCGCGGCCCTACTCACGTCGGCTGTCGTCCCGGCCCGCACCGCCACGCTCGACGAAATCGCCAGAATGCCTGCGGCGGAACGCGAGGCGGCGCTCGTCGAGGGGGCGCGGCGCGAAGGCAAGGTGATGATCTATTCGGCCATGATCGAGGATCAGGCGCTGCGGCCGATGATGGCGGCGTTCCGCGCCAAATATCCCTTCATTGACGCGCAGTTTCTGCGCGTCGATACGCGCGAACTGATCAATCGCACCTTGGCGGAAGTGCGGGCGCGCGCCGTCACGGTCGATGTCGTCGAGGGTGGGAGCATCTCGCCGGCGTTGACCCGCGCGGGAGTCGTACAACCGTTTCACCTGCCGATCCTCGCGTCCATTCCGCAGGACGTCTACGATCCGAAAGGCATGTGGGCGGCGACGCGGCTGAGCTATTTCGGCCTCGCCTACAACACGAAGCTGGTTCGCGCCGACGAGGCTCCCCGCACATACGAGGATCTGCTCGATCCGAAATGGAGCGGCAAGATGGCGTGGGCCGCCGCATCAGAAACCGGCGGCGCGATCATGTTCCTCACCGCGCTCCGCAAGACGATGGGCGAAGAAAAGGGCGAAGCCTTCATCCGCAAACTGGCGGACCAGAAGATCATCAACGCAACCGGCAGCGCCCGCGAAATTGTCAACAAGACGATGGCGGGGGAATTTTCGATCTCGCTCGGCATCTTTCTGCATCATCCGATCATCAGCGCCCAGAAGGGAGCGCCCGTCGCGCCGTTGCCGCTTGAGCCTGTCTACGAGAATGCTTCCGTGATGCTTCTGCTGAAGCAGGCCCCGCATCCGCACGCCGCTATTCTGCTGATGGATTTTCTGATGTCCAAGAAGGGCCAGGAAGTGATCCGTGACGCGGAATATTTCCCGTCCGATCCCCAAGTTGAAACCAGCAAGGCGCTCGATCCGATCATCCCGGCGAAGGCCGGGCTCAAGCACATCTTCCTGTCCGAGGACGAATTATTCGCCGGCCGTGTGAAGTCGCTCGACCTTCAGAAGAAGCTGTTCCAGAACTGAACGAAGGATGGGCGAGGCGAAGGTGTGCGCATGAAGCTCTGTTACGGACGAACATCGCCGTTCAGCCGCAAGGTGCGCGTCGCCGCCATCGAATGTGGACTCGCAGATCGCATCGAGCTCGTCACGACCGGGACGATGGGCAAGTTCCCCGATCCGCAACTTGTTGCCGTCAATCCGCTCGCGAAGGTTCCGGCTCTTGTGACTGACAATGGCGACACGCTCTTCGATTCTCGCGTCATCGTCGAATATCTCGACTCGCTTCATGCGGGCGCGCCGCTCATTCCTCCACCGGGTCCGTTGCGGTGGCGCGCGCTGCGCCGGCAGTCTCTGGGCGATGGACTGATGGAAGCGCTTATCTTTCTCGTCTACGCCGTGCGACGGCCTGACGGAGAATCGACCACAGCGCACATCATGGATCGTCAACGCGATCGCGTGGAGCGGTGCCTCGATGTGCTCGATGCGCAGTGTGACGCAATGCAAGCTGAAGGCGCGACGATCGGTTGCATCACAATCGGCTGCGCCATCGGCTGGCTCGACTTCCGATATCCTGAATGGGGCTGGCGCGCCGAACGGCCAAGCCTAGCCGCCTGGTACGCAACATTTGCGAAGCGGCCGTCGATGATCCAGACTGCGCCGACATAGTTTTCGGACCGGACGCCAAAGAAGCGCCGGACGAACGGGAGGATGACATGATGAAACACGACAACGCCATTCATGCGTCTCGCGTTTGGCTGGCGCTCGCCGCTGCGTTTGGCGCGACGTCGGCAAGCGCGCAATCCGCTGCGGATTTTTACAAAGGCAAGGAAGTCGCGATTATCGTCGGCAGCGGTGTCGGCGGCGGATACGACAATTATACGCGCGTGCTGTCGCGGCACTGGGGCCGCCACATTCCGGGTAATCCGAGCATCGTGGTGAAGAACATGCCCGGCGCGCAGGGCACCGTGATGATGAATTACCTTGTCTTCAAGGGGAAAACTGACGGCGCGGAAATTGGCAGTCCGTTTGGTCAGTCCGTCATCGAGCCAATTTTCGACAAGGGCAAGGTGACGAAATACGATTCACGCAAGATGCTGTGGATCGGCAATATCAGTTCGCAGGCCATCGGCTGCTTCACCTGGAAAGCGCACAGCACGGTCACGACGATCGACGAGGCGCGCCGCCGCGAAGTGATCATGGCGTCCACAGGCGCGATCAACCCGACGTCGATCTACGCCAACATTCTGAATCGCGTCATCGGCACGAAATTCAAGGTCGTCAGCGGCTACTCGACGTCGGAGGCGACGCTGGTGATGGAACGTGGCGAGGCCGACGGCACCTGCCTCTCCTACGCCACGCTCGTCACCGAACATCCCGACTGGCAGGAGCAGAAGAAGCTGAACTGGCTCACCGTGTTCTCCAACGAGCCCGATCCGAATCTGCCCGGCGTGCCGACGACGCGCGAATTTCTGAAGAACGACGAAGACCGGCAGGTGTTCGATGTTCTCATCTCGCAACTCGAGATGGGCCGCCCCTTTGTGGCGCCGCCCGGCGTACCGGCCGAGCGCATCGAGGCGCTGCGCACGTCGTTCATGGCGACGATGAAAGACCCGCAGTATCTGGCAGAGGCCCAAAAGGCGCATCAAGTCGTCACGCCTGTCGATCACCGGGCGATCGAGAAGCTGATCGAAACGACCTACGCGATCCCGGAACGCATCATCGAGAAGACGTCGGATCTGCTGAAGAACGCCTCGAACGAAGCGCAGACGAGCGCGGCGAAATGATCGCCGCGCATTGCTTCAGCGCCGCTGGTGCTGCGTTGCGCCGAAATAGACTTCGCGCAATTTGTCGGTGACGCCCGCAGCTTTGGAGACTTCTCGCTCCTTGCTCATCCAGGCCGCGCCGCGTTGCGCGCCGGGACGCGCCGCGATCGCATCGAACCAGCGTTTGACGTTGGAAAAATCAGCGAGGCCCTTGCGCTTCTCGTAGCCGCGCAGCCACGCCCAGTTGGCCATGTCGACGATCGAATATTCGCCGGCCAGATATTCGACCTCAGCGAGGCGGCGATCCAGCACGCCCATCAGCCGATCGGATTCCTTCGAATAGCGGTCGATCGCGTACTGGATCTTGTCCTGCGCATAATTGTTGAAGTGGTTGTACTGGCCGAACATCGGGCCGACGCCCGCCATCTGGAACATCAGCCATTCTAGGCATTCGTATCGGCGCACTGGATCAGCCGGAATGAATTTACCGGTCTTCTCGGCCAGATAGATCAGGATCGCGCCGGATTCGAACAGCGAAATCGGCTTACCGCCCGGACCATCGGGATCGACAATGGCGGGAATCTTGTTGTTGGGGCTGATCTTCAGAAATTCCGGATCGAATTGCGCGCCATTGCGAATGTCGATCGGCACGGACTTGAACGGCGTCCCGCATTCTTCGAGCATGATGGAAATCTTGACGCCGTTCGGCGTCGGCCACGCGTGCAGTTCGATCATCGCATTCTCCCTGTGTCGAACGCTCCGGCGCTCAATTGGCCGGTTCTCGTTTCGGCTTCCAGACGCAAAGCGCAATTGCGCCCGACCTCGGCCGTTGACCCATAGGTTACGGCAGGACGGAAGATGCAGCTACAGGATTCGCGTGGTTTGGCGGCCGACCTGTCAGGCCTTCTTGCGGGGTTCGGTCCGGTCGTCGCGCGGCTTGAAGCGCAGCACGGATGCGGACGGGCGCGAGCGCGCCGCGATACGGCTACGGCCGGAGCCGGTCAGGACGTAGCGGGCGCGTGAATCGTCCCACCTGATGAGATCGCCGTTGACCGCCTTCTGGCGCAAGGCGACCGTCATGGGATCATGCTCCGGGCGGGGAGAAACGTCGCCGTAGGCGTCGACCGACTTCAGGGCCTCGACCAGACGGGCTTCGAGTAGCTGAACCATACTTCACATATAGCACGTCCGGTCGGAAAAAGCTCGCACAATCGTCCCTGTCCGACGGAGCGCGAAATTCGACGAAACTGCGGCTGTTCCGCGTCCGGCGGCGGAACGAACCGGAGCCTTGCTCATTTATCGAGCGCTGACTTGATCGAAATCCCTGCAGAGGACCAAAAAACATGACATCAGCCACGATCGTGACCGCCGGACCCGGCGCTCGCCTCGAAAACCCCAGCCTCGGCTCCGACGCCTCCGCCGTCTCATGGGCCGCCATCTTCGCCGGCGCCGCGACCGCAATCGCAGCAACCTTGGTGCTGACGACGCTCGGTTCCGGAATCGGGTTCTCCTCGGTGTCGCCCTGGCCCAATTCCGGCGCGTCAGCCTCCACCTTCACGATGGCCGCGGCGATCTACCTGATCGTGGTGCAATGGCTGTCGGCAGCGCTGGGCGGCTACATGGCGGGCCGGCTGCGCACACGCTGGACGGGCCTGCACACCGACGAAGTGTTCTTCCGTGACACGGCGCACGGCCTGCTCTCGTGGGCTACAGCGACGGTATTCGTCGCCGCGATGGTCGGCTTCTGGGCCATGGCGATCGCAGGCGCCGGCACGCAGGCGGCCTCGAGCGCCGCGCAGGGAGCCGCTCAGGGCGCAGCCCAGAGCAGCAGCACCCTCGACCCGACGTCCTATATGGTCGACACGCTGTTCCGCTCGGACCGCCCCGATCCAGCCGCAAATCAGAACGCCGATCCCCGGCCGGAAGCGATCCGCATCTTCGCCATGAGCGCCAAGAACGGCCGCATGGCCGCCAATGACCGCACCTATCTGGCCCAGATGGTGGCGGCTCGCACGGGCATTTCGCAGGCGGACGCCGAAAAGCGGATCGACGATCTGTCAAATCAGGCGCGCGCGACCGCCGACGAAGCTAGGAAGGCCTCTGCCAAGGCGTCGTTCTACCTGTTCTTCTCGATGCTGATCGGGGCCTTCATCGCCTGCGTCGGCGGCGCGATGGGCGGCCGGTTGCGCGACGAATATTGATCGAACGGCGGCCCGTTGCGGCGGGCCGCCGCCTCACACGAACGAAACGCCGATCGACCCCAACGGGCCATAATCGGCGAAAATCACATCCCCGGCGGCAATATCGACCGGCCGGGTAAACGATCCCGCCAGGACGAGTTGCCCCTTTTCGAGCTTGTTCCCGACCGCCGCCAGCTTGTTCACCAGCCAGGCGACGCCCGCCGCCGGATGCCCCATGATGGCTGCGGAGACGCCCGATTCTTCGATGATCCCGTTCTTCGACAGCGTCGCCCCCACCCAGCGGATGTCGACATCGAACGGACGGATCGTTCGCCCGCCCATGATCATGCCGCCCGAGGCCGCATTGTCGGCGATCGTATCGGTGATGGCGCGCGGCACCTCGGTTCGGTAGTCGATGATCTCCATGGCCGGCATGATGAACTCGGTTGCCCGCATCACATCGTGCACCTGAGCGCCTGGCCCTTCCAGATCCTCGCCCATCACGAAGGCTAACTCGACTTCTAGCCGCGGCTTCAAAAACCGTCCGGCCGGAATTTGCGCCCCATCGCGAAACAGCATCGTGTCGAGCAGATGGCCGTAATCCGGCTCGGTGATCTTCGACGCCATCTGCATCGCCCGCGACGTCAAGCCGATCTTGTGGCCGACATGGCGCGCGCCCTTGGCGATGTGCATTTCCGCCCACATGCGCTGGATCGCGTAGGCGTCGGGCAATTCGATATTGGGAAACGTGCGGCTCAGTTGCGGAATGACCTTCCGGTCATGCTCGGCGCGATAGAGATCCTCCGCGCCCTTGCGGCGTTCGGCGTCGGTCAGCATGTCACCCTCTCTGCGAACCCGAATGAAATCGTCACTTGATCGGCGGACCGATTAATTGATCGGCCAACCGATCATTTGATCGGCGGCGCCGGCAGACGCGCGTCGCCCGCCTCCATCACATACTTGTAGTGGAGCGAATACCACGGCGAGCCAGCATCCGGGGCTGTGGGGTGCGGTTGGTCGTGCCGATCGAAATGCGCGACCAGCGCGCGCGTCACCCCGAATTGCACGTCGCTGTCGAGATGACGGTCGTCATCCGCATAGATTTGACTGATCAGCGTCTTGAAGCCCGGCTTGAAGATGAGGCCGTGGATATGCGCGGGGCGATAGGGATGCCGGTTCTGAGCCGCCAGCAGACGGCCGACGACGCCATCGGTCGGAATCGGATAGCCCGCCGGACGGACGGAGCGGAACCAGAAGCGCCCGTCGCTGTCCGTGGTGAACTTGCCACGCAGGTTGAACTCCGCCTGAACCTCGTCCTGATTTTCGTAATAACCGACCGGCGAGGAATGCCAGATATCGACCTCCGCGCCCGCGATCGGCGCGCCCGCCCTGTCGACCACGCGCGCTTGCATGAACATCGCAGGCCCGGGCGTCTCCGACCGAAGCAGCGAGCCGCCATTTTCAACACGCGGCGAATGCATGCGCCAGAACGGCCCCAGTAGCGATTGCGACGTCTCCGTCTGCCCACCGTCGCCATTGTTGAGAAGACAGACCAGCGACGAAACGCCGAGCGACCCCGCCATCAGGATCGCCTCGTTGTGCGTATCGCTCGTCAGTTTGCCGATTTGATTGATGACGCCAGCCGCGGCGCGAAACTCGTCTTCGGTGAGCCGCACATCCCGAATGAAGCCGTGCAGATGCGTGACCAGCGACACCATGATCTCGCGCAGGCGCGGATCGGTCGTGCGCTCCATCACGGCCAGAACAGCCAGCGTCACGTCACGTTCGTTCTGGATCATGCGAAGCGTTCCTCTGCGCAGAACTCGTGAGCCAGATACGGGATCACCCCGGCGAGAGCAACCAGAGGCGTCCGGAAGTCCGATTGTGACCCCAGGCCCCACCTGTATAATGCCCCGGCGCGATCCGGTGAACCAGCGCCGCCGCGCTTGGAGTTTCAACCTCGATGAGCCGCCTGCTCTACATTCTCAACGGCCCGAACCTCAATCTGCTCGGCAAGCGCCAGCCGCACATCTACGGGCATGAGACGCTCGCCGACATCGAGGCGAACTGCCGCCGCGTTGCTACCGCGCACGCCTTCGACGTCCGCTTTCATCAGAGCAATCGCGAGTACGAACTCATCGACTGGATTCACGAAGCGCGCGAAACTGCCGCCGGAATGGTGATCAATCCGGCCGCTTTCACGCATACGTCGGTGGCGATCCTTGATGCGTTGAGCATGTGCGAGTTTCCCATCATGGAAGTCCACATCTCCAACATCCACAAGCGCGAGGCCTTCCGGCATCATTCCTATGTGTCGGCGGTCGCGTCGGGCGTCATCGCCGGATGCGGCGGTCAGGGCTACGAACTGGCGATCGAGAGACTTGCCACGCTGCTTGCGGAAGCGCAAAAATAGCGACGAATAAAATAAAGAATTTGGGAGTCGCCGGGGAATGGGAACGCTGTCAGCGGACGCGACAATCGACGCCGACGTTCTGGTGATTGGAGGCGGACTCGCGGGATGCTGGGCCGCGCTGCGCGCCTGCGAGAGCGGCGCGCGCACCCTGTTGGTCGACAAGGGCTACGTCAGCCGTGCCGGCTGTTCGCCGCTGTCGGGCGGCGTGATGACCGCGCCACTTCCAGGCGACGATCTCGACGTCTGGGCGAGCGAGATCGTCGAACGCGGCGGCTACATGAACAATCAGGACTGGCTCGACGCCTTTCTGGAAGAACAGGCCGGGCTCGTGCAGGAACTCGACCGCATGGGTCCGGTGATCGTCAAGGATGCGAAGGGCGACATTCGCCGCCTCAGCAGCCGTGGCATGCTCAGCGTGCGCTGCCTGCAGTTCAACCCGAAAGACACTATGACGCTGCTGCGTCAGCGGCTGGAACAGAACGGCTGCAAGATCCTCGATCGCGTGCATGTCGCCGAACTGCTGACCGACGCGGACGGACGCGTGGCCGGCGCGGTCGCGCTGCGCACCCGAACTGGCGAAATTCTGACAATCCGCGCCGGCGCCACCGTCATCACCAGCGGGCCTTTCAACATCAAGGGCCGCAACATGGTCGACAACGTCGGCGCCGACGGGCACGCGCTGGCGTGGCGCGCGGGCGCGGATCTGTCCGACATGGAATTCGCATTCGGCGGCACATTCAGCCTGATGCAGAAGAAGTACAAGTTCCCCGCTTACAACATCGCGCTGGGACACGGTGCGCAACTGATCAACGCTGCGGGCGAACGCTTCATGAAGCGCTACGACCCGGAACGCATGGAGCGCACCGAATTGCCGCAGGTGATCGCCGCGTTCCTGAACGAAGTACTGTGCGGGCGCGGCCCCGTCTATATCGACCTTCGCCACGCCGACGATCATCTCGTCGACGATCTGCGCGCCGTGCGCGGCGCCACATGGGCCGATGAACTCACCACGGGCCGCATCAAGGACTATCGCGAACGGCCCGTGCTCATCGAGCCGCAGTGGACGGTCTGGTCGCATCGCTGCGGCATTCGCATCGGCCTCGATTGTTCAGCCTCCGTGCCGGGCCTCTATGCGGCCGGCAGCGTCACCAAGATCGAAGCCGTCGGCACGCATGCGAGCGCTGGCGTGCCGGTCGCGTTCTGCGGCGTCGCGGGCTCGCGCGCCGGCCGCGCCGCAGCCGAATTTGCCAGACACTCTGGCGGGGGCGCCATTTCGACCGATCAGATCGACTCGGTCGTCGAACGGCTGCAACGAACTCGCGCGAACAAAGCAGGCGAAGCGCCGAACGCCATCTTCCTCGCCATTCGCGATCTGCTCGGTACGCCGCTCGACTGCATGGTGCTGTCTGCCGAGCGTATCGCGGAAATCAGAAGGCAGACGGCGAGTTTGCGCGCGCGCTGCGACAATCTTTCCGCGCCCGATCCGCACGAACTGCTGAAGGCAGAAGAAGCGCGCAATTTTCTCGAGGCGTTCGACGTCAGCATGGCGGCCGCCGAAGCCCGCCCGGAAAGCCGCGAATCCTTTTATCGCAAAGATTATCCGACGACCGACAACCAGAACTGGTTCTGCTGGCATCTCGCGAAACGCAACGGCGACCGCGCGGAGTTTCGCCGCGAACGCATCCCGCTCGATCGCTACCGGCGCAAGCCGCCGCAGATGCCCGAATCCCACATGAGCCCGATCGGCCGCAATCTTGAGGAGGCTCTGCATGGCGCGCGTGTTGCTTGATGAGGCCATTTGCAATGGCTGCGGACGCTGCGCCGAAATCTGCCCCGTCGATGTGCTGCGCATGAACACGGACGGCAAGCTTGCGATCGTGGCCTATCCGGATGATTGCAGCGGATGTCATTTCTGCGTGCAGGAATGTCCGGTCCACTGCATCGAGATCGACGACCGGCGCAACACGGACGGCGTCAGCATCTACGACAAGCTCGGCATCGTCGACCGCTGGAACAATTAAAAACCGGACAAAGTCCGCAGGGAGGATGCGATGAAGATCGGAACCGGGGCGGCGCTGGCCGTCGTATTGTCTTGCGCTATTTGCAGCGGTGCGATGGCGCAGCAGAAGGTCACGAAAGTGACTCTGGTCAGCAGTTCGGTGAACCCGCCGAGCGTCTCCAACGTCTATTATCTAGGCGCACTGGAAGGTCCGTTCCAACGGCATGGCCTCGACGTTCAACTCCAGCAATCGTCCGGCAGTCCGAGTTCGCTCGCCGCCATCGTGTCCGGCAGGGCGGAATTCGCCAGCATCAATCTGAACACGCTCGCGAACGCCGCCGCCGAAGGCGTCAAGGCGAAGATCGTCGTCACCGGCAATTTCGATTTTCCGGGTCTGATCGTCAGCCGTCCCGACATCACGTCGATC
>CANJEY010000088.1 GCA_947472615.1 Beijerinckiaceae bacterium | reverse complement strand
TGTCGACGAGATGCGTGGTGGTGCTTTCGACGGTCGAGGCGAAGTTTTCTGCGCCCGCTGCAAGCGACGCGTCGATGTGGCCGGTCGCGTTGGCGAGATGCTGTCCGAGCGTTTCGCTGTGGGCCGACAGGGTTTCGGTGAGGGCGGCGGCGCTC
Source organism: Beijerinckiaceae bacterium (assembly GCA_947472615.1). Lineage (GTDB taxonomy): Bacteria > Pseudomonadota > Alphaproteobacteria > Rhizobiales > Beijerinckiaceae > Terripilifer. The sequence goes on along the minus strand of CANJEY010000088.1, from coordinate 12,486 downwards.
TCGCCGACCTTGGAGATGATGGTCTGCGCCCCGCCGGTGAGGATCTGATCGATATGCGCGGCGGATTCGCTGACATGCTGACGTAGCGCATCGCTGTGGCTCGTCAGCGTATCGGTGAGGTTTGCGGTGGATTGATGCAGCGTGTTGGCGAACGTCTCGGAACCCGTCGACAGGGTTTCGGACAGGCGCGCGGCGGACTCGTCGAGCCGGCCGCCCAGCGAATCGCCATGCGTGGTGATGGTTTCGGCGATGTTCGACGCCATTTCGGCGAGACGCGCGGCGAGGTGGTCGCCACGCGATGAAATTGTGTCGGCGATGCGGGCGCCGGTTTCGTCGAGCCGGCTTGCGACTTGCGTACCGCGCACGCCGAGATCGACCACCAGCGCTTCGCCGGTCGTCTTCAGGCGGTTGTCGAGTGACCCGACCTGTTCGGCAAGCTTGGAGGAAACGCTGTCGGAGGCGTCGGTGAGTTTTTTCGTCACGTCGTCGCCGGTGCCGGTGAGGCGCGTGACGATTTCGGTTCCGTGCGCGCCGATCTGCTCGACGAGCGCTTCGCCGGTGCGGGCGAGCGTCAGGCTGATTTCCTCACCCTTCGCGCCGAGCGATGTGGTGACGCGCGCGCCGGCGTCGCTGACGCGTTCGGCGATGCTGCGGCTGGCGGACTCGAGCTCTTTCGTCAGGCTCTCATGCGCGCCCGTGATGGCGAGCTTTACGCGATCGGCGTTGCTGGCGATAGCTTCGCGCTCAGACGAGAGTTCGTCGAGCAGCGCCCGGATGCGGCGTTCGTTGTCGGAATAGGAGCGCTCCAGATTGGAGACTTCCGAGCGCACGACGGTTTCGAGTTCGCTGGCGCGGGCCAGCGCGCGCTCGATGCCGTCGCCCATGGAGGCGACCTCGCGGCGGATCGCCTGCGACAGGGTCACCACCTGTTCGGTGGCGATGGTTTCGGGTTCTGCGAGCCGGATAGCGACTTCCGTCATCGACTGGGCTGTGAGCCGCATTTCCTGCGCGCGGCGGATCATCAGGCCGGCTATCACGAAGAACAGGGCGGGACCGAAGGCCGCGAAGCCCAGCAGCGCGGCGGAGGGCTGCGACAGGTTGGCGAGATCGCCAGAGCGCCACATGGTGACGCCAACGACGGCGGCGAGGGCCAGCCAGCCGATCATGCACAGCGCGCCGACGACCACGGGCGCGCGGCTCGGGCGCACCTGCATGGCCTGCAGAATCTGACCGACCGAGCGGCGGTCGTCGTTGGCCGGAAGCGAGGCCGGGGCGGGTGCGGGCGGTGGCGTGAAGGCCGGCTTCGCGATGAAATCCGGCGAGGGAGCCGCGGTCTTGCGCGGCGCGTCGTCCATGCGGATGTTAGGCAGTTCGTTGGCGCCCACTTCGGGCAGGCGCGGTTCGATTTGAACCGGCGGCGGCGGCGCAGCGGCTTCCTCGGCGGCCTTGGGGGCGGCGTCGATGGTCGGTTCCGGAGCGGGCTTCTTGTTGTCGTCGGCACCCGTGATGTTCAGAGCCTCTTCGATCGCCGAGAGCGCCGCCGCCGCGGGATCGAAAGGTTTGGGTTGGGTAGCCATTTTACGCCTCGCGCTACGCGTTCACACTTGGTCAAACTCATAGCATCCGGATCGCCAATGGGCCTCGGAGCCGGACGCAGATCGTTAACCAATCGTGAATGTACCGCGAAGGGCGGTGGATTGAAACCTGCCCGCCAGTCCCAATCGCAAACGTCGTTAACGAACGATTCACCCTGTTGGCGAAAGACTTGGCCGAGGGGCTGACTTTTCACGCGTCGTGCATTCGCGACCGTCACCATGGCGGCAGGACGGCTCTGCCGGCCATCAACGGAGACTAATATGTCCAGCCAGGCTGTCCGCAAGACGGACTCCCTTCTTGCAATGGAATCACCCGGCTTCTCGCCGGAGCGGCCGATCGACTTCGTGCACCTCTCGCGCCAGACGCTGGGCGACCGCGACCTCGAGGTCGAGCTGCTCGGGCTGTTCGAGCGGCAGGCGGCGCAGATCATGGAACGGCTGGCCGCCAGCGGACCGGACGGCGATCGCCGCTGGCGACGCGATCTGGCGCATACGCTGAAAGGCTCCGCCCGCGCCATCGGGGCCGGCCGTGTCGCCGAAACGGCGGACATCTACGAAGCCGCCCTGTTCGCGCCCACGACCGATACGGCGCTGGCCGACATGCTGGCCGATATGGGCCGTGCGGTGGAGCAGGCCCGCGCCTTCGCCCGGGAGTTTCTGGCCGACGCCTGACGAGGGCGGCGCCGCCTGACGGTGCGGCGCAACAACCTCTCGCCAAAGCCCGCCTGATTGGATATGGGAGGGCCCGACGAAAGTCCCGCCCAGCTCATTCAATCCGCGAGAGCGCCCCACATGGCCAAGATTACATTTATCGATAAGGACGGCGTGAGCCGGACGGTTGACGCCGAGGATGGCTCCACCGTCATGGAAACAGCCCTGCGCAATGACGTTCCCGGCATCGAAGCCGAATGCGGCGGGGCCTGCGCCTGCGCGACCTGCCACGTTTATGTGGAAGAGGGCTGGTTCGCCAAGCTCGGCAAGCCCGAGCAGATGGAAGAAGACATGCTCGACTTCGCCCACGATGTGCGGCCGACCTCTCGCCTGTCGTGTCAGATCCGCGTCAGCAAGGACATCGACGGTCTGGTGGTGACGACTCCCGATCAGCAGGGCTGATCGGCGCGGCCACGCGACATTTATCACATTTCAGATTTGTGAATTAACTTGTTTCCAAATCTGACCTGTTGAATTACGAAGCGCTGATCGGGCGCGTCTCCGCGCCCGCTTGGCCGCAGGACCGGCGGTGCGCCGGCAGCACAGGACGAAACTCATGAGCGAGATCATCAAGACCGATGCGCTGATCGTCGGCGCCGGGCCGGTGGGGCTGTTCGCGGTGTTCGAACTCGGCCTGCTCGACATCAAGTCGCATCTGATCGACATCCTGCCGAAGCCGGGCGGCCAGTGCGCCGAGCTCTATCCCGAGAAGCCGATCTACGACATTCCGGGCTTCCCGATGGTGACCGGGCAGGGCCTCGTCGACAATCTGATGAAGCAGATCGAGCCGTTCAGCCCGACGTTCCATTACGGCGAGATGGTCGAGGCCCTGCAGCAGATCGGCACGCATGTCGCGCCGCTGTTCCGCGTCACCACGGACGCCGGCAAGATCTTCGAGGCAAAAGTGGTGCTGATCGCGGCCGGCGGCGGTTCGTTCCAGCCCAAGCGCCCGCCGATCGCCGGCATCGAGACCTATGAGGGCAAGTCGGTCTTCTACGCCGTGCGCAAGATGGAATCGATGCGCGGCAAGCGCATCCTGATCGTCGGCGGCGGCGATTCCGCGCTCGACTGGACGCTGAACCTGCACCCGCTCGCCGAGCGCATCATTCTGATGCACCGCCGCGACGATTTCCGAGCCGCGCCGCATTCGGTCAACGCCATGCGCGAACTGGTGCGCGAAGAGAAGATGGACCTGATCATCGGCCAGATGACGGCGCTGAAGGGCGCAGACGGGCAACTCACCGGCGTCGCCGCCAAGGGCAACGACGGCAAGGCCTTCGATATCGAGTGCGACGTGGTGATGCCATTCTTCGGCCTGACCATGAAGCTCGGCCCGATCGCCGACTGGGGCCTCAACCTGCACGAGAACCTCGTGCCGGTCGGCACCGAGACGTTCGAGACCAACCTTCCCGGCATCTTCGCCGTCGGCGACATCAACACCTATCCGGGGAAGCTGAAGCTGATCCTGTCGGGCTTCCACGAAGTCGCGCTAGCGGCCCAGAAGGCGCATCGTTACGTCTATCCGGACAAGAAGCTGCTGTTCCAGTACACGACGTCGTCGTCGAACCTGCAGAAGAAGCTGGGCGTGCACTGAGGTGACGCGGCCTTGGGCGCGTCGGCCTCGTGCTTCGAGACGGCGCTACGCGCCTCCTCAGCATGAGGCCTCTTTCTCAGCATGAGGCGTCTTGCACAAATTGAGCAGCAGCCCTCATGGTGAGGAGGCCGCTTGCGGCCGTCTCGAACCACGAGGGCGTCAGGCTCGCGCCATCCGTTCTGCAGATCGTCCTAAACCGCAGGCGCTTTCCACAAGCTCGCCACGGGGGTCTCTTCCCGTCCCATCGCGCGCTCATACGCCTCCATGAACCACCCCACCCGCCATTCGTGGCGGCCGAGGATCTGGCGGGAGTCGATCTGGCGGGCGATCGCCTGATGCTGTTCGTTGATGCGATTGTCCTCGCCCAGCACGCGCGTGAAATAATGCGGCATGAAGAACGCGACCGCGTCCTCATAGGCCTTTTGCGACCGTGATTTCTGGTCCTTCTGGAACGGCGACGGGAAATACCAGACGTTGACGTCGGTCTTGTCCATCGCGGTTCCACGGCACTGGATCAGCATGACGAAATAGAAGCCCGGCACCTTCAGCATCACGGCCGAGAAATTCGGGAAGAAATGGAAGATGCGGAAGCGGTGCGGAACATAGGTTCCGTCGCGGCACTCCTGCACCATGCGGCCGAAGGCGTCGTCCTCCGCGCCGGGGAAATAGGCGCTGTGATCGAGGTTCGCCCCGTAGCGGAAATACGTCACGCCAGTCGTCAGATAGCCGTTCTTGCCGAACGACCCCGGATGCACGGCGACGAGGTGATAATCGTCCATGCTGATCTGATACGGCAATTGCCAGTTCGACTTCACCGGCCGCACCAGATGGCGCGGCGCCTTGTCGAGATTCGTGATCGCGGCGAGGATATGAAAGCCGTCGCCCAGATAATCTTCCAGCGTCATCGTATCGCCCGGCATGGCGAAACGGCCGAAGATCACGGTTCCGCAGGTGGCGATCTCGATCTGGCAGAGCGACGCGCCGAGTTCGCGCGGCGTCACGCCGAACAGTTCCGGACAGCGCGGGATGCCGATGGCGCGGCCCTGCCGGTCATACTGCCAGTGATGGAACGCGCAGCGGATGACGCCATTGCCGCGGTCTCTCGTGCGCAGCGGAAACTGGCGATGCGCGCAGCGGTTCTCAAAGCCCCGGATAGCGTCGCCGAACCGCTGCACGAAGACCGAGCGGTCGCCAATGCTGGCGCGAATCCAGTCGTTGTCCTTGGGAATGTCCGTGGTCAGGCCCAGCATGGTCCAGACCTGCGCCAACCGGTTCTGCTCGCGGGCGAACGCCGCCGGATCGCCAAGCGCGCGCGCCCACGACGGGGGCAGGTCGGAAGCGATCAACGGCTGTGTGTCGGACGGCAAAGGCGACCTGTCGAATTCAGTTGAGCCAGGCGCTCCGGGGCGGCCGGTCTCACGCGACAATGACGCGAGGCTGGGCGTCTGTCAGCGTGACATTTTCGCAGATCGGAGCGCTGTTCCAAGCGGCTCAGTTCGACCGCACCGCCGTCGTGGCGTCCTTGCGGCGGATGAAGGTGTTGGCGATCACCGCATGAGCGACGTGCTCGGCCATGCACTGGTAGCCGAGGTCGTTCAGGTGGAAGTCGTCGTTCGCCATCATTTCGAGGTTGGCGCGCGTCTTGGCGATGAACTGCATCGCCTCATAGCGACGGACATAGAGGACGTTTTCGGCCGTGGCGAGGCGCTTCAGCGCTTCGCGGATCGCCGCGTAGTTTTCGTCGCGGTTGAAGCGCGGCGTGTACTGCAGGCCGACCAGCACCACGTCGATGTTCTTCTTTTTCAGACGCTGCACGGCGGTATGCACCGTGTTCTCGAAGTCGGCGACCGGCACATGGGCGAGCGCATCGTTGGTTCCGACCTGCCAGAGCACCAGATTGGGGTGGGTGAGGGCGACCTCGCCCTTCAGCCGGTCGGCGGTGGTGGCGGCGATCTCGCCCGACACGCCGCGATTGATGATCTTCACGTCGACGCCCGACATGGTCTTTTCAAGAATTTGCTCAAGCTGCGCCGGATAGGCCTTGCCGCGAACCGATGCGCCGACCCCGTAAGTGGACGAGGAGCCGATGGCCAGAATGCGGATCTTCTTGTTGCCTTCGAGCAGGGTGGCGACGGTGGGCAGGGGCGCGGGGGTGGCGATGTCGGCGTTGGGCGCCTCGCATTGCGGGCTGAGATCGGAGCGGGCGGTTTCGGCGGCCGGGGCGGGCGCGGCAGGCGCAGCCTCCTGCGAATGCGCCACAGTCCCGGCGCAAGCCAGGACGAAGGCGAGCGCCAGGCTCGTCCCGTTCAGGGCGCGCGTAATCGAAAACGCCATTCTGACACCCAGCCAGTTAGACTCAACACCAGGATTCCCACCGCAAGCACCGCCACATCTATCCACAAGGTTCCGTCAAAAGCGAATCTCACGAACTGCGACGTCAGGCTGAGCAGGGATCCCACACAGAAGACATTGAGAGAATTACGGCCCAGCATCGAGAAAAGCCGCGTTAACGGCCGCAAATACCGATGCAGGATGGTAAACGCCCCCCCAAACATTATTGTGAGCGACAATAGGTGAAGGACCCGGGCTGGAGTCAAGTAGGTCTTGTCAAACGTGAAAAACAGATGGGGATCGGGCATGTCCAGCGGATCCGGCGAATATTCGGTCCAGCCGACCCATGCGCCAGCCAGCACGATGGGCAGAACCAGCAGGCGCGCGCCCCACGGATATCTGGCGACCAGTTTGCCGGCCGGATTGGGGGCGGCGAGCACGAAACCCAGCATGAACATCAACTGCCACGCCAGCGGATTGAAGAACCAGCGGCCCTCGACGGGCCATGTCGGCAGGTTGATTTCGGAGTAGAGCGTGGCCGCATAGATCGCCAGCGACAGGGGCAGCAGCGCGGGGCGCGCGTAGTAATCGACGATCGCCATCAGGGGCGCGGCGAACATCAGCACCACATAGAGCGGCAGAATATCGAAAAAACCGAGCTGATAGGTCAGCAGCACGATGCCCACATGGGCGGGCGCCGGGTCCTGAAACGCCGCGGCGGCGTTGTTCCATTCCAGCAGCAGGGGGGCATCGAGCAGCATGGCGCCGGCCGCCGTGATGGCCAGTGCGAACGTGGTGATCAGCACCTGTGCGAAGTAGATCGCCACCGCCCGTCCGCCCAGATGCAGCAGCAGGCGCTGGAAGGTGATGACCTTGTATTGGCTGTTGACGACGAGCCGCAGCGACCATCCGGCGAGAAACACGAACAGTTCGGCAGCGTCAGACAACGCGACGTGACGGTAAGTGAAATTCTCGAACCAGATGCCCGGCACATGGTCGATGAAGATCGTCACCAGCGCAAAGCCGCGCCAGAAGTCGATTTCGTTGGGCTGGCGCGAACCGCGGCTGCGGTAAAGGTCGGGCGGGGCGGGGCGACCTTTTCGGCTCCAGCCGCCGAACAGCCGGGCGCGCTGGCTGCTCAGCATATTCCGCAGCCTGCCCGAACCGTAGCGTTTGGCCACAAGAAGCGACATGATCGCCGCAGCTAGTCATGCTGCAGTGCGAAAATCAAGCGCCGGATTGTCGCCTACTCGAGGCGGACGTTTTTCGTGAAGTCGTAGTCCCGGCCGAACGAGCAGTCGAACGTCCATTCGATCACGCTGGGATCGTAGGAGGGGCTCAGCACCTTGGCGAGGAACTTCTGTTGAGCGGCCCAGCCGGCCTCCGCCTGTTCCTTGCGGTAGCGGCCCGGCATGGTGTCGTTCAGCCAGCCGTGCGGCGCGCCCTTGTAGATGTGAATGTCATAGCTCTTCTGGTGCTTTTCCAGCACGTTGCGGAAGTGCTGCACGTCGTCGATCGAGATGATGTGATCGTCTGCCCCGAAGGAGCCGAACACCGGACACTTGATCTTGGCGATGGCGTCTTCCAGCAGGCCGGGCTGGCGCGGGCCGACAACCCATTCGCGCTTCGAGGCTGCGCCGTACCAGACGACGGCCGCCGCAATCGGCACTTCGGCGGCGAACAGCAGCGGATGGCGCCCGGTCTGGCAATAGCCGCCGACTGCGAGGCGGTTCATGTCCGCCGACTTGTCGGCTGCGATCGTGGCGTGCGCGGCCTTCAGGTATTCCACCGATTCCGGATCGGTCATGTCGTAGCGGGAATCGCCGGCGTTCAACACCGCCTTGTCGGGATGTTTGAAGAAGAAGTCGGGCGCCAGCACGTAGAATCCGTCGCGGGCGCAGCGCATAGCCAGATCGCGCGTGTGCTCCACGAGGCCGTAGCGCTCGTGCATGAAGATGTAGACCGGATGCGGGCCGGGCGTTGTGGGCTTCGCCAGAAACGCCGGCATGCCGTTGACGCAGGTGATTTCGCTCGTGGTGATCTCGACGCTCATCTGTTTCTCCGGCTCAGGCGGTCATCAGCGCGACGGTTTCGTCGACCGTCATCACGCGGCCCATGCGGGGAAACACGCGCTCCATGAAGAATTGATTGTTGTTGCCGCGCGCCGAATAGCAGCAGTCGCTCACGACGACGATTCCGTAGTCCATGTCGCGCGCGGCGAACACGGTCGAGGCGATGCCGACGTCTGTCGAGCCACCGCAGATGACGATGGTGTCGATGCCGCGGCAGCGCAGCTGCAGATCGAGATCGGTCTGGTAGAACGAATTCCAGCGATGCTTCGGCACCACGTAATCACCCGCGACCGGCGCGACTTCCGGCGCGATCTCGGCGTCCTTGCCGCCGCGATGGAAGCGCGGAACGATCGGCTTGTCGGCGCTGCCGCCGGGGCCGAGATCCATGTCGGTGTCGGTGAGGCGCGTGACGACGTCGGAACCGTCCTCGGCGTGCGCGCCCGAGGGATAGAACGTATTCATGCCAACCTTGCGGGCACCGGTGATGAGGCGCTGCATGTTCGGCAGAATGTTGCGCTCGGCGAGGAACTGAACTTTCTTCGGATCGGCGGGGTGCAGATAGCCGTTCAGGGCGTCGAACATGATCAGACCTGTGCTGCTGGCGGACAGGTTTTTGTTGAGCCTCGAAATACGCGCCATCGACGATCGTCCTTTCAGTGTGGGATTGCATTCAGACTAGCTGGTCCGGCTTTCTTGTACAATCGGTCCGCATCGGTCATCCTGCCTGAATCAGGAGGGGCTCATGTCTGGTACGATGCTTGAAGGCAGGGTTGCGCTCATTACGGGCGGCGGCGGCGAGATCGGCGGATCGACCGCGAAGCGTTTCGCCAGCGAAGGCGCGAAGATCGTCGTCGCCGACATTCGCAAGGACGCGGCTGACGCGGTCGCGGCCGACATCGTCGCGAAAGGCGGCGAAGCGCTGTCGCTCGAAGCGGATTCCTCGAAACTCGATCAGGCGCGCGCCATCGTCGACGCGACGCTGCAGCGGTTCGGCAAACTGACCACTTACGTCAACACGCCCTCAACGGTGACGCCGTATTCGCTGATCGAAAATCTCTCGTTCGAATTGTGGAACGAGGCGCTGGCGGTCAATCTCAGCGGCGCGTTTCTCATGTGCCAATACGCCATCCCCGAAATCCGCAAGGCGGGCGGCGGCACGATCATCATGATCACCTCGCAGCTGGGCCAGATCGGCGTGCCGCTGCGGGCAACCTATTCGACCACGAAGGCGGCGCTGATGCAGCTGACCAAGTGCCTCGCGGTCGACCACGCGATCGACAACATCCGCGTCAACTCGATCTCGCCGGGCTCTATCGACACGCGCCGGACGCTACGCCGTTACGGCACCCGCGAGGTCGCCAATAAGGCGCGTGGTCCATTCCACCTTCTCGGGCGTACCGGAAGGGCGGACGAGATCGCGGCCGGCGCGCTTTTTCTGGCGAGCGAGGAATCGTCCTTCATGACCGGGGCGGACCTGCTGCTCGATGGCGGCTATCTTGCATTCAAGGGACTGCAGAGGCCCGAAGGGCCGAGCGGCACAACCTGAGGAATAATGATGTCGAACAGAATGCTCGGAGTCGCGCTTGCGGCGATAGCGGCCTCGCTTCCGGTCTGCGCGCAGGCGCAAACGGTTGCGGACTTCTACAAGGGCAAGAACATCACGATGGTGATCGGTTCCGCGCCCGGCGGCGGATACGACGCCATGGGCCGCGCGGTTGCGCGCCACATCGGCAAGCACATTCCGGGAAATCCGACCGTTGTGACCCAGAACATGTCGGGCGCAGGCGGCATCATTCCGACCAATCACATGTTCAGGGTCGCCAACAAAGACGGCACTGTGTTCGGCACCGTCAACAACACGACGCCGATCGAGCCGCTGCTCGGCACCAAGGAAGCCACTTACGATCCCACCCAGTTCAACTGGCTCGGAACTCCGAGCGTTGAAGTCGGCCTCGTGGCGGTATGGCATGAATCGCCGATCAAGAATCTCGACGATCTCCGTACGAAGGAATCCACCGTGGGCTCGTCGGGCGCGAACTCGACGCCGAGCTTCTACGCCCGTCTGCTGAACGAGGTGCTGGGCGCGAAAATGCGCATCGTGGTCGGGTATCCGGGCCAGAACGAGGCGTTTCTGGCGATGGAGCGCAAGGAACTCGACGGCTATCCGAGCACGTTCTACAGCGCCCTGACCTCGACGCGGCCGGAATGGCTGCGCGACAAGAAGGTGAACATCGTCATCCAGTATGGCCCGCAGCGGCAGCCGGAACTCGGCAATACGCCGTTTCTGCCCGACCTGCTGACCAAGCCGGAGGACAAGGCTCTGGTGGAGACCGCGTTCGCCGCGCTGGCGCTGGGCCGGCCGTTCCTGATGCCGCCGGGCGTTCCAGCCGATCGCGTTGCGGCCATGCGCAAGGCGCTGATGGACACCTTTGCCGACAAGGATTTCATCGCCGAGGCGGAAAAGCTGCAATTGAGCGTCGGGTCGGTCCGCACCGGCGACCAGCTGCAGAAGGCGATCGCCGACGCCTACAAGTCCCCGCCCGAACTGGTGGCCCGTCTGCGGCGTCTGGCGGGGCAGTAGCCCCGCCGCTCATCCGGCTTGCGTCCTGCCTGACTGCGTGCCTACATGCCGCGCATCAGGGAGGACGAGGATGATTATTCGCACGATTGCGCCGATGATTGCGGCTTGCTGTGTTCTGTCGGCGGGCGCAGCTTCCGCCGACGCCATCTCGGACTTCTATAAGGACAAGACGGTCTCGATCGTCATCGGCGGATCGCCGGGCGGCGGTTACGATCTGCTGGCGCGCACTAGCGCCCGTTATCTGGGCAAGCATCTGCCCGGCAACCCCACCGTGATCGTGCGCAACATGGCCGGCGCGGGCGGCATTATCGCCACCAAGTTCACCTACGGCACCGCCCCGAAGGACGGGACGGTGATCTCGGTCGCCAATTCCAACACGCCGTTCGAGCCGATGTTCGGCACGAAAGAGGCCGATTACGACGCAACGAAGTTCAACTACCTCGGCTCGCCCGGCAAGGAGACCAGCATCCTGACGATCTGGCACGAATCGCCGGTGAACTCGATCGAGGACGCGAGGAAGATCGAGCTGAAGATGGGCTCGTCCGGCAATAATTCGACGCCGAGCTTCTACGGCCGCATGCTGATCGAGACGCTGGGCCTGAAAATCAAGCTGATCGTCGGCTATCCGGGCCAGAACGACGCGCTGCTCGCCATGGAGAAGGGTGAGATCGACGGTTATCCAAGCGCCTTCTACAATTCGCTGATGTCGACGCGCCCGACGTGGATCGCCGACAAGAAGGTGAAGCTGATCGTGCAGTACGGAGCTTCGCCCGAGAAGGCGATCCCCAACGTGCCATTCGCGCCCGCGCTGATGACCAATGAGGACGACAAGCTGCTCTGGCAGGCGGCCGTCGCGCCATTGGCGCTGGGCCGGCCCTATATCGCGCCGCCCGGCGTGCCGGCGGAGCGCGTCGCGGCGCTGCGCGAGGCGCTGGCGGCGACATTCAAGGACCCCGATTTCGTCGCCGAGGCGGACAAGCTGCAACTCGGCGTCAGCCAGACCATCACAGGGCCGGAATTGCAGGAGATCATCGAACGCACCTACAAGACGCCGCCGAAGGTGATCGACCGGCTGCGCAAGATCGCCAACTAGACGCCTGCGGCTTGCGGCAATTTGACAAAGTTGGCGCGCGCCATTCTGGTCTAGCTTGATCGCACGCAACAACAGGCGCGGGCTGGCCCGCGCAGGAGCAAGGGATGAACCTGAACGTATCTAAATCGTCCGTCGCCGCCGTCGGGCCGCAGACCCGCGAACAGGTGATCGCCCGCGCCGAGGCGCTGGTTCCGGTGCTCGCCGCGCGCTCTGAGGAATGCGAGGAACTGCGCCGCGCGCCCGATGAAACGATCCGCGACTACGTCGACAACGGCCTGTTGCGCGTCTGCCAGCCGTCGCGCTACGGCGGTTACGATCTCGGCTACGACGTGCTGTGTGAGGTGATCCAGACGCTGGCGCGCGGCTGCGGCTCGCAGGCCTGGGTGCACATGGTTCTGGCCGACAATCCGCTGAAGCTCGCGGCGTTCTCGCTCGACGCGCAGGACGACGTGTGGGCGAAGGATTCCACCGCGCGCGTCTGCGTCGCGGTCGCGGCTGTTGGCAAGGCT
>CANJEY010000087.1 GCA_947472615.1 Beijerinckiaceae bacterium | reverse complement strand
TGGTGGGCGACAAGCGCCCCAAGGACATCTACGACATCGGCCAGAAGGTCGAAGTCGTCTACGAAGACCACCCCAACGAGGGGTTCACCATCCCCAAGTTCAGAATCATCGACTGAACCAGAAAGCGGCAGGCGCGGAATGCAGACCAAGACTCCCATTCAGGCTCTCTTGCGGCCGGGTTCCATCGCAATCGTCGGCGTCTCCTCCAAGGGAGGCGGCTCCGGTGCGAAGATGATGGAATCCGCCGGCATTTTCGGCTTCGAGGGACCGGTCTGGCCGATCCATCCGACAGCGTCGGAGATCGCGGGCCGCGCCTGCTTCAAGTCTTTCGCCGCACTGCCTCATGCGCCTGATTGCGTCATCGTGGCGGTGCCGGCGGAGGGTGTGCTGAAAGTGTTGGAAGAGGCGGCGGCCGCAGGCGTGAAAAGCGCGCTCGTCGTCTCCGAAGGATTTGCGGACGCCGCTACTGATGAAGGCCGCGAGCGTCAGGACAAGCTGCTGAAACTGGCGCGTGCGTCCAATATGGCGGTCGCGGGTCCCAACTGCATGGGCATCGCGACGTTCGTGCACCATTACGCCGCGACCATGGCGGACATTCCTGATACCTGCGTGGCGGGCGGCGTGTCGCTCGTGTCGCAGAGCGGCGGGTTGCTGAACGCGTTCGCCGAGCATTGCGGCAACCGCGGCATCGGGATGAACTATCTCGTCTCGATGGGCAATCAGGCCGTCGTCGACCTTGCTGACTACATCGATTATTTCGTCACCGACGACGCCACCAAGGTGATCGCGCTGATCATGGAAGGCGCCAAGGACGGTCGCCGTCTGCGCGCCGCTATCGAACGTGCGGCTCCGAAGAAGCCTATCGTGGTGCTGAAACTCGGCCGCAGCGTCGTCGGTCAGGCAGCCACGCTCGCCCACACCGGCACGCTCGCCGGCAAGCACGAAGCGTTCGAGGCGCTGTTCCGCCAGCATGGTGTCGCGCTCGTCGATTCGATCGACGAGCTTTGCGAGACAGCCGGCCTGATGGCCTATGCGCCGCTGCCGAAAGGCGACCGCGTGGCGATGTTCACCGTCTCGGGCGGCGCAACCTCCCTCGTCGGCGATCTTGGAGACAAGGCCGGTATTCATTTCCCGGCGATCGGCGAAGCGACCAACAAGAAGTTGCAGGAGATCATCGAGGTCGACCGCAGCTTCAACAATCCAATCGACACCGTCGGCATGCCGCGCCTGCGTCGCGGCAAGAGCATGGAGCGGCTGCTCGACGTTCTGAACGACGACGACGGAATCGACGTCGTAGGCCTCGCGCTCGGCATGCGCATCGAAGGCGCGGAATCGCATGATGCGCTCGTGGCGGAAATCGCCCGCGCGGTCCCGAAGGCGAAGAAGCCGCTGGTCGTCGTGTCCTTTGTCGGCAATGGCCTGACGAAGCGATGGCGCGGCTATGCGGCCGAACATGGCGTGCCGATTCTCGACAATCCCGAGATCGGCATGCGGGCGATCAAGCATCTGGTCGATTACGCCGCCTATCGGCGCAGCGCCGGCAAGCCTGCGTCCAAGACGGCGCGGAGCTACGAAGCGTCGAAGCTGAAGGGCGGGCTGACGCTCACCGAGGCCGACAGCAAGATCATTCTCGGCATGGCCGGATTGCCGGTGACGAAGGAAGCGCTTGCAAAGACCCCGGCCGATGCGGCGCGGCTTTGGAAGGACATTCAGGCGCCTGTCGCGCTGAAAATTCAATCGCCCGACATACCTCACAAGTCAGACGTCGGCGGCGTATACCTCGGCGCGCGCACAGCGGAAGACGTCGAGAAGGCCGCCGCCAAGGTTCTGGAAAACTCCGTCAAGGCCTGCCCCGACGCGCAGATCGACGGCATTCTGGTTCAGGAAATGGTCGAAGGCGGAGTCGAATTCATCCTCGGCATGACCTATGATGACCAATTCGGTCCGCTGATCGTTCTAGGGTCTGGCGGCGTGATGGTGGAAATATTCAAGGATGCGTCCGTTCGCCTGCCGCCGCTGACGCGGGAGGACGTTCACGGCATGATCGCCGATCTGAAGGCGTCAAAACTGCTTGAAGGCTTCCGCGGCGCGGCGCCGAAGGATGTCGATGCGCTCGTCGATTGCTGCGTGGACTTCGCGGCGTTCGTGGCCGCCACGGATGGACAATATGCGGCGATCGATCTCAACCCAGTGTTCGTCTGCGCTAAAGGCAAGGGCGTACGCATCGCGGATGCGTTGATCGTGACCCGAAACGCTCAGGAATAGGCGGATCAAATGATCTTGCAGAACCGGAAACGCAGAACTGCGGCGATTACAGCGTGTCTGGCTGCCATGCTGACCGGCGTGGCCGCAGGAACGTCGCGTGCGTTGACGACCGAGGAAGTGCTGAACTACAAGGGTGCCGATCGTGAGCAGGTTCTTATCGATGGCGCGAAGAAAGAAGGTCAGATTGTCTTCTACTGCGCGCTGATCGTCACGCAGGCGCTGCGACCCATCGCCGACGGTTTCATGAAGAAATATCCATTCGTGAAGGTCAGCTACTGGCGCGGTGAATCCGAGGCTATCGCGCAGAAGTTGATGGCCGAAATCAAGGCCAACAATCTTCAGGCCGATCTCGTCGAAGGAACCGGCGTCGGCGAAATCGTCGTTCAGGCTGGACAAGCGGTGCCGTTTTACTCGCCCAAGCTGGAAGAGTTTCCGACGGAGTATCGCGATTCACGCGGTCTCTGGGCTGCGACGCGGCTCAGTTATTTCGCGCTTGGTTACAACACCAAGCTTGTGCCTATCGACAAGGTGCCGAAGTCCTACGACGACCTTCTCGATCCGATGTGGAAGGGCAAGTTGTCGTGGCGCATTGAAAGCGCCAGCGGCACGCCGCTGTTCATCACGAACCTGCGACTAGCCTGGGGCGAAGATCGCGCCCGCGCCTACCTAAAGAAGCTTGCGGAGCAGAAGATCGTCAACTTCGGATCAGGCAGCGCACGCACGCTGGTCGATCGTGTGATGGCAGGCGAATATCCCATTGCGATGAACATTTTCGCGCACCATCCGCAGATCAGTAAACAGAAGGGCGCACCCGTCGACACGAAGCTGCTTGAGCCGACCGCCACCACGGCCGGGACCATGGTGGTCCCGAAAGGTGTACGCCATCCTTACGGCGCAATGCTTCTGGCGGACTTTCTGCTGTCGAAAGATGGGCAGGCGCTCCTGGCCAATGCAGAATATTTCCCAGCTCGTCCTGACGTTCCGCCAATCGATGCGATCTCGCATGTCGTACCGCGGACACTGGGGGTCAAGGACAATTTTGTCAGTCCCGAGAACCTGAACAAGTACACCGAGAGTTCCGAAGCGATCTATCAGGAACTGTTCCGATGAATTTTGCCCGAGGCGCACGATGAGCCAGATTGCATCCAGTTCGCCGGATATCGCGCTTGCGCCGCCACGGCGTCGAGGGCCGCGCTTTTCCCTGCCGGTGATCATCCTCAGCGCGATTCTGCTCGTTCTGATTCTGCCGCCGACCATCTTCCTCGTGAAGGTCAGTTTCTACACGACGAAGCCCGACGGCTCGTTCGGCGATCTGACGCTGAAATATTACCAGCAGCTTTTCACCGGACGCTTCTTTTTCTCATCGCTGATCAACACGACGATCTACGCGATTGGCTCGGCGTTCATCGCCATTCTGCTCGGCACGCTCCAGGCGATCATCGTCGAGCGAACCAACACGCCCGGCCGCAAATGGGTCTTTCTCGGGGCGGTGATTTCGCTCGGTATTCCGCACGTGCTCTACACGGTTGCGTGGCTGCTGATCCTCGGCCGTTCCGGTCCGATCAATTCCGTAATTGACCATACGTTCGGGCATCAGGCCGCCATCAACGTCTATTCGATGTGGGGTATGACGCTGATTGAGGGCGTCGGATTCGTGCCATTGACGTTCCTGCTGATGTCGTCCGTGCTGCGCTCGACCGATGCGTCGTTCGAGGAAGCCTCCATGATGAGCGGCGCCAAGCCGACCCGCACATTCTGGTCGATCACGTTACGCATGGGACTACCAGGCGTGATGGCGCTGCTGCTTCTCGTCTTCATTCGCGCGTTCGAATCATTCGAGGTGCCGGCGCTTGTCGGCCTCGCAGGCAACATCAACGTGCTGACGACGAACATCTATCAAAGCTCTAAAGGTACGGGCGCGATGGATTACGGCCAGTCCGGCGCCTATTCCGTCTGCCTGCTGCTGATCGTGGTTGGCCTGCTTTACTGGTACAACAGGTTGTCGCGACATGCGCACCAATATCAGACGATCACCGGCAAGGGTTATCGGCCGCGCGTGATCAACCTAGGCAAGATGCGGTATTTCACTGCCGCCGCGCTGATCCTGATGTTCATGCTCGTCACCGGCTTGCCGCTGGTGATGCTGGTCTTCACGTCGCTGCAGCCATTCTATGAAGGAGTGACGCCGGAATCATTCTCCCGCTTCACGCTGGAGAATTATCGCGTGCTGATGGGTCCCGGCTCGTTCCGTGACTCGATCTGGAACACGCTCATCCTCGGCGCGTCGACGTCTACCTTCGTGGTGCCGTTTACGGCTTTGTGCGCCTGGCTCGCTGTGCGCCGCAAGCCGGGTGCGTGGGTTCTGGATCAGATCGCGACGGCGCCACTCGTGATGCCCGCCATCGTGATGAGCGTGGCGTTCCTGTATGTGTTCGTGAACCTGCCGATTCCGCTCTATGGCACGCTGCTGTCGGTTATCCTTGCGTCGTCCGTGCGCTTCATGCCTTACGGCATGCGTTATGCCTATGCGGGCGTGCTGCAGATCCATCGCGAGTTGGAAGACGCTTCGAGTACGTCCGGCGCCCGTCAGGGCAACACGTTCCTGCGCATCGTGCTGCCGCTCCTCGCGGCGGCGATGATAAGCTCGTGGCTATTCATCTTCCTGCTTGCCGTGCAAGCCGTCTCGCTGCCGCTATTGCTCGTCGGACCCGGAACCGAAATCGTCGCTGTGACGCTGTTCGATCTGTGGCAGAACGGACAGGTGACGGAGCTCGCCTCGATGGGCATCACCTGGGTCTCACTGATGATCGTCGTCAGCGCGTGCTTCCACTTCGTCACGCGTCGTTATCAAGTCATGGCCAGCTAGGCCAAAGGGGCGCCATCATGCTTCGCGTTCAGAATCTGGTTAAACGCTATCAGGCGCAGGCGGGGGAACCCGCCGGCGGCGTGTTCGGCGTATCCTTCGAGGTGAAGAAGGGGGAAATGTTCACCCTTCTTGGCCCGTCAGGCTGCGGCAAGACCACGACGCTCCGGTGTGTCGCGGGTCTCGAAACGCCTGACACAGGCGTCATCGCACTCGACTCCGCGCCTATGTTCGACGGCGATACGGACCTGATCGTGCCGATGTATGACCGCGACATCGGCATGGTGTTTCAGTCCTACGCGATCTGGCCGCACATGTCGGTGTTCGAGAACGCCGCCTATCCGCTGCGCGTGTCTCGCAAGATCAAGTACAGCCGCGCCGACATCGACAAGAAAGTCGATCGTGTGCTCGAAATGGTCGGCCTGCTGAAGTTCAAGAACCGTTCGGCGACGCAGCTTAGTGGCGGCCAGCAGCAGCGTCTGGCGTTGGCCCGCGCGCTTGTACGTGAACCGAAACTGCTTCTGCTCGACGAGCCGCTCAGCAACCTCGACGCCCAGTTGCGTGAACAGATGCGTGCAGAGCTCAAGCGCATCCAGCTCGAATGGGGCGTCACGACCATTTATGTCACCCACGATCAGGCGGAAGCGATGGCGATCTCGGATCGCGTCGCAGTTCTGGATCATGGTCTGATTGTGCAGATCGGCACGCCGGATGAAATCTACGAATTGCCGCGTTCGGAATTTGTCGCCAACTTCATTGGTCGGACGAACATGTTCCGTGGCAAGCTCGATACCGCGGCGGAAGCGGGCGGCATGGGCGTCGTTCAGTCGGAAATCGGCCCGATGCGCTGCAAGTTTCCCGCGAGTTCGACTGCGGGGCAGGACATTGCGTTCGTGGTGCGGCCCGAAAACATCGAGCTTCATCCCCTCGCATCGGCGCACGCAGGTCAGAATGTCGTCGAAGGCAAGGTGACGAACCGCGTCTATCTCGGCGAAGTGGCCGAATATTCGATTGATCTCGACGGCAAGTTCCAGTTGCTCGTGCGCGCGCCACCTGCCAATGGCGTGTCGGCTGGTGATCGTGTGAAGGCCTATCTGCCGCCGGAGAAGACGATCGCGATCTTCTCCTGAGCCTCAGCTCCGGTAGAGATCGCGATACTGGTCGCGCAACACGTTCTTCTGAACCTTGCCCATCGTGTTGCGCGGTAGGTCGTCGACGAAGATCACCCGCTTCGGAAGTTTGAACTTCGCGAGCCGTCCCTCGATCGTCGACACGATGGACTTCTCGGTGATATCCGAGCCTTTCTTGCGAACGACCACCGCCGTGACGCCTTCGCCGAAATCCGGATGCGGCACGCCGATGATGGCGCTTTCCATCACACCGGTGATTCCGTCGATCTCGCTTTCGACTTCGGCTGGATAGACATTAAATCCGCCAGTGATCACCAGATCCTTGTTGCGGCCGACGATGTGGACGTAGCCCCGATCGTCGATCTTGCCGAGATCGCCGGTGATGAAGAAACCGTCCGGGCGGAATTCGGCGGCTGTTTTCTCCGGCATTCGCCAATAGCCCTTGAACACGTTCGGCCCGCGCACCTCGATCATGCCGATCTCGCCCTGCGGCATTTCGGTCCCGATTTCAGGATCGGTAATGCGAGCGCTGACGCCCGGCAGCGGGAACCCGACAGTGCCGGCGACCCGATCTCCGTCGTAGGGATTCGAGGTGTTCATGTTCGTCTCTGTCATGCCGTAACGCTCGAGAATCGCGTGGCCGGTGCGGGCGCGCCATTCGCGATGCGTCTCGGCCAGCAATGGCGCCGAGCCGGAAATGAACAGCCGCATGTGACGCGTCGCGCCTGGGTTCAGATCGCGATGCGCCAGCAGGCGCGTGTAGAACGTCGGCACGCCCATCATGCTGGTGGCGCGCGGCATCAGCCGCATGATGGCGTCGCCATCGAGCTTCGGTAGAAACAGCATCGTGCCGCCTGCGAGAAGCAGTGTGTTCGTCGCCACGAAAAGTCCATGCGTGTGGTAGATCGGCAGCGCGTGGATCAGCACGTCTTTGGACGTGTAGCGCCAGTAGTCGACGAGCGTTCGGGCGTTGGACGCCAGATTCTCGTGAGACAGCATGGCGCCCTTCGAGCGGCCCGTGGTGCCGGACGTGTAAAGGATCGCGGCCAGATCGTCCGGCCCGCGCGCGACGTTGTTGAAAACAACTGAGGCCTTGTCGGCCTGTTCGGCCAGCGTGCCGTCGCGCTTCACGCCGAGCGTCAGCAGATGGGCCACCTTCGCGCCCGCCGCGACGGATGCGAGCTTGTCGCGATCCGCCGGGTCACAAACAAACACGCGCGGCTCGGCGTCGCCGAGAAAATATTCGATCTCGGCTGGCGTATAGGCGGTGTTGAGCGGCAGGAAGGCGGCGCCGGCGCGGACGCAACCGAGATAGAGCAGAATGGCTTCGGGAGACTTCTCGACCTGCACGGCGACACGGTCGCCGGGCTCTACCCCCAGACCACTCAGCACATTCGCGATCTGGGCCGAGCGCGCCTCGACATCCGCAAATGTTACGATACGTCCGTCGTGGTTTTCGATGAACGTCTTGGACGGCTCGCGCATCGCTCGCGCGAAATGGTCATAAAGATGTGAACCCATCGGAGGTCGGCCCGTCTGAATTAAGATGCAGACTGGGTGGACGAAGACGCTGCGTTTTGCAAGCGCTGGCGCAGGTCGCTCCGCACGAGCTTCTTGACCGGGCCCGAAGCCGCCGTGGACCCCTCGTTGGCGAAGGCTTCGTGATTCTGCTCGATGTCGTCCAGATCGTAGAGGTAGTTCACCATCAGGCCGGCCGATTCAGTCATGGCTTTCGGCGACCGGTCGCCGAGCCAGTTCAGGCGTTCCAGACGTGCGCCGTTGCCGAGGTGGAAGCGCGCCACGGGGTCGAATGGCCGACCGCCCGGCGTGCGGCCGTGCAGGAAATAATACGCCGCCATCGGTTCGAGCGCCCGCCGCATCTTCTCGGCGAGCGCCGGCACATTCGCCCAGCCCGGATCGTCGAGGGTGCCGGCCATCACCTGATCTTCGGGCGACAGCGCGCCGAGATTGGACTTCAGCCAGCGCACGAAGCCGTTGACGGGTGACAGCGTCACGAAAGTCTCGATCTTCGGCAGTTCCCGCCGCAGTTCCTCGACGACCTGCTTGATCAGGAAGTTGCCGAACGAAATGCCTGCGAGCCCCCTCTGGCAATTCGAGATCGAATAGAACACCGCGGTCGTGGTCTTTTCCAGCCGCACCATGTCGCGCGTTTCCGCCAGCAAGGGCTCGATCGCCGCCGGGATTCCGCTGGTCAACGCGACTTCGACAAAAATGAGCGGCTCATCGACGAGCGCCGGATGAAAGAACGCATAACATCGCCGGTCGACAGGATCGATTCGGCGGCGCAGATCGTCCCAGCCCCGGATCGCGTGCACGGCCTCATAGCGGATGATCTTTTCGAGAATGCTCGCCGGCGTCGACCAGTCGATGCGGCGCAATACCAGAAAGCCCCGATTGAACCACGACGACAGCAGATGCTCGAAATCGCGGTCGACAGTGGCGAGATCTGGTTTACCAGCCCGCGCGTCGAGCAGGTCCGCCCGCATGCGCACCAGCGCCGCAGTGCCGCCTGGCGCACGATTCAGCCGCCGAAACAATTCCTGCCGTCGCGGCTCTGAGGCAAAATGGATCGCTGTCGCGGCCTTCTCGGACGGAGAGGCCTTCCAGCGCTCGATCGCCTTGGAGACGGCGTCTGCGTCGGGGCCGAAGTCACGCTCGAGAGCCGAAAAGAATTCGGCTCGCGAGGCCGGATCGAGCGACCCATAGGCGTCAAGGCTCTCAAGCGCGAGCGCCGCTCCGGACGCTTCTCCGCGCCCGCCCAGAAGCGTCTTGCATAGATCGGCGACATCGGACGCGCGGCGGGATCCCGGGCCACCGTCGTCCTCACGGCCGAGCAATTGACGACCCCGATCGGCGATCGATGAAAACATCTCGAACAAGAATGTCGTGTTCACCATGTGTGTCGCCTGAATGTGCCTGAGCGCCTACGTCAGCGCCGCAATTCTGATACTCTCGCATGCGATCATCAAGAAATCGCGAAGCGAGCCGATCCCGATGGACGACGACCCGATCCGCGAAACGCGGCCTTCGAACGAGCCCCAGTTGAACTCCCCCGCCTATCGGGTCGCGGCGTTCGATCAGCAATTCCTGATGGCTGATTCGATGCGTGGCGTGCGGTTTCTGCTCGAATACCAGAAGGCGGAGGAAAGCCTGCGCCAATGGGGCGTGCGGTCGACCATCGTGGTGTTCGGCAGCGCGCGCGCGCATGAGGGCGGTTCGCCGCAACAGGCGCGCTGGTATGCGCAAGCCCGTCAATTCGGCCGCCTCTGCTCTCTGGAAGGTGGCGCCCTCGACGGCGAAGGTGGACAGCGAGATAATGTCATCGCCACCGGCGGTGGACCAGGAATCATGGAAGCCGCAAACCGCGGGGCGTCGGATGCGGGCGCCCCGACAATCGGTTTCAATATCACGCTGCCCCACGAGCAATTGCCGAATCCCTACACGACGCCGGAGCTGACGTTCCGGTTCCACTATTTCGCCATGCGGAAAATGCATCTGGCCATGCGGGCCAACGCGCTGGTGGTGTTTCCCGGAGGCTTCGGCACCTTCGACGAATTGTTCGAAATCCTGACGCTGGTGCAGACCCACAAGGGCCGCAACATCCCGATTGTGCTCGTCGATCCCGACTTCTGGCGGAAGGTCGTGAATTTCGCTATGCTTCACGACGCCGGCATGGTCAGCGCAGAAGATCTCGCCATTTTCGACTTCGCCGAGGATGGCGAGGACGCCTGGCGGTTGCTTCAGCGCAAGGGCCTGCTCAAGCCACTCGCCCCCACGGCTGGATGATCCTTGCGGATCGCCGCAAAACATCCCATCTGCCCGCAGGGCATTCCGGCGAGATTGATATGTTTCAGGCGGCCATCGCGGCGTTTCGGGAAATCTTCACGCCGCCGTTCCGGGCGGTGCTGATCAAGATTCTGCTGCTGACGCTGGCGCTGCTCGCCATCGCCTGGCTGGCGCTCGACAGGCTCATCGTCGGTTATCTCGCTGCGCCCTATCCGTGGCTGGCCTCGATGCTGGCGATTCTGACGGGGCTCGGCTTGCTGATCGGCACGGCGTTTCTGGTCGCGCCAGTTTCGTCCATGGTGGCGGGCGTCTATCTCGATGAAATGGCGGAACGCGTCGAGCGCGATTCCTCCAGCGGGGCGCTGATCGGCCGCGCTCTACCGGCCGGACAGGCGCTTTGGCTCGCGGCGAAATTCGCTGGCGTGTCGTTGCTGGTGAACATGGCGGCGCTGCTGCTTCTGCTCGCGCCCGGGATCAACGCGGTCGCGTTCTTCGCCGCCAACGCCTACCTGCTCGGTCGCGAATATTTCGAACTCGCCGCGTTGCGTTTTCGCCCGATCGACGAGGTGCGGGCGTTGCGGCGAAGCCGGGCCGTCTATCTGTTCGTCTGCGGCATGTTCATCGCGGCTTTCGTGGCAGTGCCGGTGCTGAACCTGCTGACCCCGCTGTTCGGCACAGCCTTCATGGTCCGCATTCATCAGCGGATGATCCGGACTCAGGAAATCGTGAAGGTCCGCTGACCCTCAGGCGAGGCGCTGGTTCTCGAACTGTCCGGCCTTGCGGAACCGCACCAGATAGCTCGGCACGACGGCCTCCATGCTGTCGGGTTCGATTCCGAGTCCCGCCAGCGTGCGGCCCTCGGAGATCGCCTGGGTCGAGACGACATTGTCGCTCTTCAGCATTTCCACCTGATCGCGCGTCGTCAGAAGCTGCGGCGGAAACAGGCCAAGGCTGATCGAGTTCGCCATCTCGGTGCCGAACGCCATCCAGTGCGCGGCGCCGAACGGTACCGGAACCAGCAGGCGTTTGCGGCCCGTCACATCGCACACGAAGGTCATCAATTCCCGGAAGCTTTTCACCTCCGGCCCGCCGAGTTCGTAAACCTTGCCCGATTGACCCCCGGCGTCGAGTGCGTTGGCGATGGCCTCCGCCACGTCGCCGACGAACACTGGCTGGAACTTCGTCTCGCCGCCACCGATCAGCGGCAGGGCCGGCGAAACGCGCGCGATGGCGGCGAACCGGTTGAAAAACTGGTCTTCGGGTCCGAAGATCACGGACGGACGCACGATCGTCGCTTGCGGCAGGAACTCGCGGACGCCCTGTTCGCCCAGCCCTTTCGTGCGCGCGTAGGCGGCCGGCGAGTCAGCGTCCGCCCCGATGGCCGACATGTGCACGAAATTGCCGATTCCGGCCTCGGCCGCCGCGCGGGCCACGATGCGCGCTCCGAACGCGTGCACCGCATCGAACCGCTGACGTCCAGACTCGGTCAGGATGCCGACTAGATTGACGACCGCGTCAGACCCCCGAACCGCCGCCGCCACGGAGGCTGGATAGCGGAGGTTCGCCTGAATGGCATGGATCTGTCCCACCCGGCCGCTCGGCTGCAGATGGAACGCGAGATCGGGCCGTCGCGTCGCGACGCGGATGCGCCAGCCGCGTTTGGCGAGCGCCCGCACCACATGGCGGCCGACGAATCCCGAACCGCCGAAAACCATGACAATCCGTCCCGATCTCACCAAAGAGTCCGCCATGTGTCGCAATCCGTTCGCAGCCGTTCGCCGCATTCCTTAGTCAACGGGGCGCAATCTGTACAGGCCGCCATTGGGCGACCTCAGGCCTTGTCCGGTACGGCGGACGAGTCGCCCATCAGCATGATCGCTGTGCCGCTGACGGCGCTGCCGAACGTGACCGCAAATCCGCCGAACAGCAGGAATAGCGCCGCCGACTGCGACTCC
The DNA here is from genome assembly GCA_947472615.1 of Beijerinckiaceae bacterium. Lineage (GTDB taxonomy): Bacteria > Pseudomonadota > Alphaproteobacteria > Rhizobiales > Beijerinckiaceae > Terripilifer. The sequence continues at coordinate 693 of CANJEY010000087.1, read as the reverse complement.
GACCTCCAGATCAGCCCGCCGAGCCCAGCCACATCGAGCCACAGCAGGGTGGCGGCGAACAGCGCCCCGAACCCCATGCCGACGATCCAGTTGACCACGATGAGACGCGGCACGCGGAAATCAGGCTTTCGCAACATCAGGTTTCTCCCGCGCGTCATGCGTTTTGGATCGCTTCCGCAAATGAGCGCCCTGCGCCTGATTGACAAGGCGACACATCGCCCCGTAAGACACCGCCCGGGCCCAGGTGGCGGAATTGGTAGACGCGCTGGTTTCAGGTACCAGTGGTGCAAGCCGTGGAGGTTCGAGTCCTCTCCTGGGCACCAACCTTTTGGTTGGGGCCGTCCGCCCGTGTAGACGAAACGTCGGAAAAACTGTAGGTTAGCAGTCGCAAGGTTCGCGATTGTCCGCCTCCGTGCGCCAACAGCCGGACCGTACCGGGGGCCTTTTTGGGGGCCTCCTGCGAAGGGGGCCGCGCTTGGCACTGACCGATACAACGATTCGTAACGCGAAACCTGGCGTCAGAGATTACAAGATCGCGGATAGTGGTGGGCTGTACGTGCTTGTTACGCCTGCTGGAGGCCGGCTTTGGCGGCTAAAATACCGTGCGGATGGCGTCGAGCGGAAACTCGCGCTCGGAAAGTATCCCACCGTCACACTTGCCGAAGCTCGAAAGGCACGGGACGCAGCTCGCGC
>CANJEY010000086.1 GCA_947472615.1 Beijerinckiaceae bacterium | reverse complement strand
CTATTCCGGCAAGACCGTGCGCATCACGGTCGGCGGCGATTCCGGCGGCGGGCATGACGTCCACGCCCGCCTGATCGCCAATCATCTCGGCAAGTATTTACCCGGCAATCCGGCGGTCCTGGTGCAGGGCGTGCCGGGAGCCGGCGGCCTCAGCGCCGCCAATTACATGTTCAATGTCGCGAACCGGGAAGGGCTCGAGCTCGGGCTGTTCAACCGCGACGTGCTGATCCTGCCATTGCTCGACCAGAATGCCGCCAAATTCCGGCCTGAGCGTTTCAACTGGATCGGCACGCCTGCGAGTTACGCTGACGACGCCTATCTAATCCTCGTCCGGTCGAGCCTCGGCTACAGGAATATGGAGGATGTGCGGAAGGCGTCGCCGCCGATCAATATCGCCCATCACGGCACGCCTTTGATCCCGCTGGTCAAGGAAGGCTTGGGCGCGAGCGCCAAGATCATCACCGGCTATCGCGGAAGCAGCGAAGCCATTCTGGCGTTCCAGCGCAAGGAGGTCGATGGCATCGGTGCGAGTTACATCAATCTGACGCGCCGCTTCCCCGACTGGGTTCCAACCGATCAGGTGCGGGTCATCGTTCAGTACGGACACGACAAGCGGCTCGCCGGATTGCCGAACGTGCCGACTGCGCGCGAACTCGCCCGCACGCCGGACGATCTCGCGCTCATCAAGCTGACCGAACTGCCGCTGACATTCGGATTTCCGGTCGCCGCGCCGCCCGACGTACCGGCCGAGCGCGTCGCCGAATTGAGGCAGGCCTTCGAGTCCGTGATGAAGGACAAGGATTATCGCGCCGCAATCGAAAAGGCCGGCCTCGAATTTTCGCCACGGCGCGGCGAGGATCTGGCTGTCGACATCGGCGAGATCATGTCGGTTCGCCCCGATGTGGTGACGCGCTATCGTCTGATCACCAGCGATTCCGTAGGCGCGCATTGACGGATGTGCGCAGTCGCCGAACAACGACACGCGCGGCAGGGCAGAACGGGGCGTCGAACAGGGAGCAACGAACATGAAGGTAGCGCGCCTGTCCGCATTTCTGCTGGGGGCCATCCTGTGCGCAGCCGGGCCGACGCGTGCGCAGACGCCGTTTTACGCCGGTAAAGTCATCAAGATGACGGTCGGCGGCAGCGCTGGCGGCGGCTACGACACGCAGGCGCGCACGCTTGCGACCTATCTGCAGAAGGAGATCGACGGGCAGCCGTCGATCATCGTGCAGAATTTGCCGGCCGGGGCGGGGATTGCGGCCGTCAATCATCTGGCCGAAGTCGCCAAGCGCGATGGGACCGAGATGGGCGCGCTGGCGCGCGACGCGCTGTTCGCGGGATTTGTGAAGAACGAGCTGGCGCGATTTTCCGCCGACAAGCTGAACTGGATCGGTTCGACCGCCAGCTATGCAGACAACGCCCATGTGGTGTTCGTGCGCGCCGCGCTGCCGGTGCGGACGATCGACGATCTGAAAAAGGCGCCGCAGACGATTGTGTTCGGCGGAAAGGGCTCAATCTTCGTGCCTCTCACGCGCGAGGTTCTGCGCGGCAACCTGCGCCTGATCGATTCCTATCAGAACTCCGATCTCAATCTTGCGATCGAGCGCGGTGAGATCGACGGAACCAGCACCGGCTATCTCAACATTCAGCGCGAGACGCCCGATTGGCTGAGCAATCGCAAGATCAATATTCTGGTTCAGTTCGGCCATGCGCAGCGGCTGCCCTCCCTGCCGGACGTGCCGACCGCGCAGGAATTGATCGCCAATGCCGACGACAAGGCGTTGGTCAAATTCGCCGAGTTTTCGCTGACCCTGGGCTTTCCGTTCGCCGCGCCCCCCGGCGCGCCGCCCGAAGCCGTCGACGCGCTGCGTCGAGGCTTCGACGCCACGATGAAAAATCCGGAATATGTGGCGACATTGAAGAAGATGAATCTCGAATATTCGCCCATCGGCGGGGAGGCCCTGTCGCGCGAAATTACCGAAGCGTCAAACGCTTCTCCCGACATCATCCGCCGCTTCAACGCCCTGACCAAGAAGCCGGACTGATGCGCATGCGCATGCGCTCCACAGCCGATGACCGCCGGAGATGACGAGCCAGCCGTTTCGCGACTTGCCGGCCTCGTCCGATCGCATCGTATCGCGTCTTGACGCCTATTGCGTCGCGCTGCCCTATCTCAAGCCGATCAAGTTCAAGTCGGTCCATGAAACGCGCGGCCAGTATCTGGTCATTCGCCTGACGCTGGATGACGGCACGGAGGGCGCGGCCGAAGCGATCTGCCGGCCCGAAGTCTGGGGGGAGGATGCGCCCTTGCTGGCCGGAATGGTCGTCGGTGTTTTCAATTCAGCCTTGAAGGGGCGGGATCCGCTGGCGCCTGCGACGGATGACGCCCTCAGCGAAGTGACAGGCCTGCGGGCGGCGCGATCTCTGCTGGAGCAGGCGCTGTGGGATGTGCGGGGCAAGCTGTTGGGTCAGCCGGTTTGGCGTCTTTGGGGAGCCGACAAGCCAAGGCCGGTTCCGCTGACATGGATCGCGCACGGCGATACGAGCGAGGCCATGGTCGACGAGTCCATGCGCCAGAACGCCAAGGGCTTTTCCTGCGCGAAACTCAAGACCTGGCGGCGTTCGGCGGAGGATGTCGAAATGGTCGCGATGGCGCGTCGCCGTCTCGGCGATGACGTCGGTATCTACGTCGACGCGAATTCCTCCTATTCGTTCGACGAAGCGCGCACGATCCTCAGCCGCGTGCAGGACTACAACGTCCGCTTCATCGAAGACCCCTGCAAATTTGCTTCCCTCGACGAACAGGCTTCGCTGAGCCGCGAACTGACGACGCGGCTGCTGACGGACCGGGGCGGGCTCGAAGCTCATGTCATCGGCGGCCTGCTCGATGCGCGCGCCACGCGCGCCGTCACGCTGCATATGCGCCAAAGCGGAGTTTCGGAATCGGTGGCGATCGCGCGTCGCTGCGCCGCCGCGGATGTGCAGATCGTCATCGGCACCGATTCTGAAAGTCGACTCGGCGCGCTGGCGCGCATGCATTTTCACGCAGCGCGGCCGGAATGTCATGCGGCGGCAGCCGAAACTCATTTCTTCGAGAAGCTCGCCGACGATGTGTTCGACGGCGACTTCCGTTTCGCCGATGGCGCCGTGCGGCTCGACGATACGCCGGGTTTCGGCGGGGTCATCAATCGGGCGAGGCTGGAGAAATATACTTGGCAGGTCGTTTCGTCGCAGCCGGAGCGATAGACAGGCCTGCTCGACACGGCGCATTTTGTCAGGGATCATGCGCCACACAAATCAGGAGGACACGGGCTTGAAGCGGCAGATGAAACTCGGTTTCAGCGTCACACCGAACGGCAGCCACAGGGGCGGCTGGCGGCTTCCGGAATCCTGGGAGGCGGGCGGCATCGATCTCGACCAGTGGGTGCGGATCGCGCAGGCGGCGGAACGCGGCAAGATGCATTTCATCTTCTGGGCCGACAGCGCGACGCTGCGCTCCACCGCGCCGACGCCTGACATTCTCAGCTACAACGCCCGCGTCGACGCGCTCGATCCGACGCTGCTGATCGCCGGTCTGGCGCATTGTACGTCGAAGATCGGCTTCATCGCCACGACATCGACGAGCTTCAACGAGCCCTACAATCTCGCGCGACGCTTCGGCACACTGGATTTTCTCACCAAGGGCCGCGTCGGCTGGAACGTCGTTTCATCGCAGAGCGAACACGAAGCGGCGAATTTCGGTCTGGATAAACTTTACGATCATGATGCGCGCTACAAGCGCGCGGAAGAATTCTTCGAAGTCGTGACGGGACTCTGGGACAGCTGGGAGGACGACGCCTTCGTGCGCGATCGCGAAAGCGGCCGCTATTTCGACCCTGACAAGATGCACGTCCTCAATCACAAGGGCGATTTCTATAAGGTGAAGGGGCCGTTGAACATCGGTCGCTCGCCGCAGGGCTATCCGGTGATCGCGCAGGCGGGCGCGTCCAATCCCGGCCGCGAACTGGCGGCGCGCACGGCCAACATGATCTACGCCGCGCAGCAGGAACTGGAAGGCGCGCAGGCGTTCTATGCGGATGTGAAGGGCCGCATGCCCAAATACGGCCGTGAGCCCGACGAGCTGCTGGTGATGCCGGGTCTGAACCCGATCATCGGCCGCACCGAACAGGAAGCGCGCGACAAGGCCGATCGGCTGATGGAGCACACGCACCCGAGCGCCGGCCTCAGCGCCGCAGCCGACATCTTCGGCGATTTGTCAAAATATCCGCTCGATGGACCGCCGCCCGAACTCAGCATCGAAACCAATCTCGGTCAGAGCAACCGCAAGGCCTGGATCGAGCGAGCCAAGCGCGACAACATGACAGTTCGGCAGATCCTGCAGGCATTCTCGGCGAACTTCGTGCACAAGGCGATCGTCGGTACGCCGGAAACGATCGTCGACGTGATGCAGGAATGGTTCGAAAAGAAGGGCGCGGACGGCTTCGCCGTGCAGGCCGGTTATATGCCAGGCGGCATTTTCGACTTCGTCGATCTCGTCGTCCCGGAATTGCAGCGGCGTGGGCTGTTCCACACGGACTATGAAGGTTCGACGTTGCGGGAGATTCTCGGATTGGCGCGGCCGGCGAACCGGCACGCGAAGACGGGCCATTGATCGGCAATCCGATTTGGCGTTCCGGATATTGTCCCTTGTGGTTCGCAATCCATGGCGAATGCCGCCGAGAGGCCATTCGCCTTGGATCGAAAACGGAAGAAAAAGATTGGAACGGCTCTCGAAAGGGCGCGAAGGCGCCTTGATCGAAAGCAAAAGGAAATGATGACTTAGAATTGCATTCACGTTGCCGATTATCTTCGACGTCGCAGCAACCGCCATGCGCAACACCACGATAGGCTTCACTCCCAAACCCGCAATTGCAGCTGATCTTTCAGGATGCTACGATCTCTTCGGTTGCGCCAGCAGTCAGCGAGCGCTCTTGAAGGCGCCTCTCCGGGAGTGAAAGCTATGCGATTTGCGTTGCGACTGAATGCTTGGTTCGCCTCAGCATTGGTTGTCGCTTTTTCTCAGGCTTGGATCGGCCCGGCGGCGGCGCAGGGGGCGGCGCAGGGCAGGAAGCTCGAGACGACCAACGTCACAGTTGGGCTGTCGGTCAATGATTCAACATTTCTGCCGATCTACCTCGCCGACGAGGCTGGACTGTTCAAGGCGGAAGGCCTGAACGTAAAGGTTTTGGCGTTCCGTGGCGGCTCGGATATGACGCGGGCGGTGGTTGCGGAATCCGTGCAGATTGGCGTCGCGGCGCCGACCAGCGTTCTGTCCGCGATCGTCGCCGGGGAGGACGTGAAGGTGTTCTTCGGCGGCTTCAATCAGATGCCGTTCTACTGGTATGCCGTGCCGCCGATCAAGACGATGGCGGAAGCCAAGGGCAAGCGCATTGGGATCACGCGTTTTGGATCGTCGACAGACGCTCTCACGCGTTTCGCGATGGCGAAGGTCGGTCTCGACCCGCAGAAGGATGCTAAGATCATTCAGGGCGGCGGCTCGCCCGAGCGGCTCGTGGCGATGGAAACCAACCAGATCGACATCGGCATCTTCAGCTGGCCGCACAATTTCATCGCCGCCGATCGCGGCTACAATCTGATCGCGCGGCAGAGCGACCTGATGCCCGACTTTCCCATCCAGTCCTTCTTCGCGGCGCGCAAGTTCATCGACGCCAACCCGGAAACTACCAAGGCGGTCCTACGGGCCTTCATCAAGGCGGTGCGTCTGGCAAAGGCCGATAAGCCCCTCTCTGTAAAGGCGCTCGTTGCGCGCGCCGGGCTGGAGGAGAAATACGCCGTGCGCGCCTATGACGAACTGATCGACGGCTGGCGGGAAGACGGAAGGCTTGCCACGGACGAGGGCCTGAAGAAATTCTTCGACATGGCCATCGCATCGGGCGATGTCACAGAAGCTTGGCCCAAAGAAAAGTATTGGGACAACAGGTTCATGGCGACAATCAACGACTGGAAGCCGCAGTAGTGAGGCCTCGACTCGAGACCGAAAGAGCGACATGAGTCAGATCGAGATTCGCGACGTCTCCATCGAATACAAGAAGCCCAAGAGCGAAGAAACCTTCGTGGCGATTCAGGGCATCAACCTAGCGATCGAGAAGGGTTCGTTCGTCACCATCGTCGGGGCAAGCGGGTGCGGCAAGAGCACGTTGTTGCTCGCCCTCGCCGGATTGATCCGGCGCGCGCGCGGTTCGATCCGGGTCGAGGGCAGGGACGTGACGGGGCCCGGGCCTGACCGCGCCATGGTCTTTCAGGATGCATCGCTGCTGCCCTGGCGTTCCGTGCACGGCAATGTTCGTTTCGGGCTGGAATTGCAGCGGTGGTCTCGCGACGATCTCAACGAACGGGCGGCGCGCTTCGTGCGCATGGTCGGGCTCGGCGGTTTTGCCGATTATCATCCTCATCAGCTTTCCGGCGGGATGCGTCAGCGCGTGAATATTGCACGGGCGCTGGCGGTCGACCCGCAGGTGCTCCTGATGGACGAGCCGTTTGGCGCGCTGGACGCGCAGACCCGCGAAGTGATGGGCGATGAACTGCTGCGAATCTGGGAGCGCGACAAGAAGACCGCGATCTTCGTGACCCATTCGATCGACGAAGCGATCTTTCTGGGCGACCGTGTCGTCGTGATGGGACGCAATCCGGGCCACATCCGCGACGTAGTCGAAATCGATCTGCCGCGCCCGCGCGCCGCCGCCATGCTCGACAGTGCGGCGTTCATTGCATATCGCCGCAAGCTGCGCGAATACATCGCTGGCGACATGCAAAGCCTGCAGATGATCAAGGACGTGGCGTGATGACGGTCACGGATCAGATCGCGCCAAGGCGAACGTTCGCTATCGGCCCGGTCCTTGATCGATATTATGGCGCCGGCGTGTCGACCGTTTCGGTGCTGCTGTTCCTGCTGCTATGGGAGTTCGCCGCAGAATGGAACTGGATTAACATCCGCTTCACGAGCCAGCCGAGTCAGGTCTTCCGCGCAGCTGTCGTCCTCTTCCAGACTCCCGTCTTTTATCACCACGCTTGGGTAAGTTTTAGCGAGTTCGTCCTCGGCTTTGCACTTGCGCTTGTGGTGAGCATTCCAGTCGGACTGGTGCTCGGAACTTCCCGTCGCGTGCGGCTGTTCGTGGAGCCGCCGCTGATGGCGCTCTACACGGCGCCCCGCCTCGCCCTGCTGCCGATCCTGATCGTCTGGCTCGGCATCGGCATGGCGTCCAAGGTTGCAGTGGTCTTCCTGGGTGCGGTGTTTCCGATCATCGTCAACACGATCGCCGGCGTGCGCGATGCGGACCAACGTCTGTTGCAAGCGGCGCGCGCGTTCGGGGCGAACCAGATCGATATTTTCCTGAAAGTGCTGATCCCCGGCTCGCTTCCGGCCATTCTGATGGGCGTGCGTCTCGGCATTGGCCGGGGCCTTCTCAGCGTCATCGTCGGCGAGATGTTCGTCTCCGAGGCCGGCATCGGTTACCAGCTGATGACCTATGGCCAGGGCATGCACATGAACAACCTTCTGGTCTACGCGTTCGTCGTCAGTTTCTTTGGCTATGGGCTGACCATGTCGGTTCGCGTGCTTGAGGACCGGGTCAGAAGCTGGAGGTCTGTCGCGTGACGCGCCTCTTTGCGAAACATCAGGCGCTGATCAGCGGATTCGTTTCATTCGCGGTGTTACTGCTCATCTGGCAGCTTGCCGTCGACCTTGGTTACATCAAGGCGTTCTTCGTCTCGAGTCCGTCGCGCGCCGCCACTGAGTTTTGGCGACAGCTTCAGAGCGGCGAAGTCCGCGACAACATGACCGTCAGTCTTTACGAGTTCGCGGTCGGGCTGTCGCTGGCTGTGGCTGTCGGCGGCCTGCTTGGCGTTCTGGCGGGTTGGTCGCGCACGATCGAATACATCCTCGAACCGTTCATCTGGTTCAAATATTCCTCGCCAACGATCGCCTTCTATCCGATCTTCATCGCCTGGCTCGGCCTCGGCGAGCCGACGATCATCGCAATCGCGTTCATCTTCGCTCTGACGCCGATCTATGCGAATACGCTCTCCGGCATCAAGAACGTCGATCAGGATCTGGTCCGGGCGGCAAAATCGTTCGGTGCGCGACCGCATGACCTGTTCCTGAAAGTGGCGCTGCCCGGCTCGGTGCCGATTTTGATAGCGGGTTTGAGGCTCGCCGTCGGCCGCGCATTGACGGGCGTCATCGCGGCGGAATTGTTCGGCGCCACGGCGGGTCTCGGTTACAGCATCGCTTATTATGGGCAGAAGCTGAAGACCAACGAGATGATGGTCTCGCTTGTGCTCGTCGTCATTCTCGGCGTCGTCTTCACGCAGCTTCTCTCGCTGCTGGAAGCAGCGACAGATTCGTGGCGGCCCAACGCGGACCGCTGATTTCTTCCCGTTCAAGGGCGTTTCATGGACAAGAAGGTTTGCGTCATCACCGGCGGCGGACAGGGCATCGGCCGCGCGCTCTCGAGGCATTTCGCGGCGAACGGCGTCCGCGTCGTGATCGCGGAGATGAACGCCCAGAACGCCTCGCGCGTCGCGGCCGAGATCGCCCAGGATGGCGGCGAGGCGCTTGCGATCGAAACCGATGTCACTGATCCGGCCTCAGTGCGCAATCTGTTCGCCAAAGTGCGGGAGAGCTACGGACGGGTTGATATCCTGATCAACAACGCTCGCTGGTCTGGCCTCGCGCCGACCCCGGTGCAGGACATCAGCGACGAGGACTGGCGTCGCGCCATGGACGTCAACGTGACAGGGGCCTTTCACTGCGTGCGCGAGGCCGCGCCTATGATGACGTCTGCAGGCTGGGGCCGCATAATCATCATGTCGTCCGCAACCATACGGCAGCCGCCAGCGCGACCCTATGTGCATTACATCACGTCCAAGGCGGCGCTGGTGGGCATGACGCGCGCACTGGCGCGCGAGCTTGGCGAGTTCGGCATTACCGTCAACGCGATTCTGCCTGGCTCCATTGAGACTGGCGTTGAGCGCCCCAGTCCGGTGACGTCGGACGTTCGCGCCAGACGAGCGAAGGAGGCGCAGGCGATTCCGCGAGTGATCAGGTCGGAGGACCTTGCCGGCGCAGCGTTTTTCCTGGCGTCCGACGCGGCGGCCTTCATTACAGGCCAATCGCTTGCCGTCGATGGCGGGTTCTCGTACGGCTGAATCGCCTCGTCGAGGCGACAGGGATTATCGCATCCCGCTCTGCGCGGCGCACTCCTATTTGCGCCGCGAGACAATTGGCAGAGTGATGACCAACACCTCGGAGACATCGTGCGCGGCGACCTGTTGCGCCTCGCCAGAGTCGATCCGGAACGCGCTGTAGGACTCGAACGCGCTGCCGGCGGATTCACCGGCGCCAGATACGACGAAGGCGAGAACCATCGCTCCTGTCTCGCCCAGAGCGATCGTCGCACCAGTCTCGATTTGCAGCATCTCGATCCGGGTGCCGCGCTCGGTGAACGTCCCCAGAAGCTTTCGTGAAACGCCGGCGCGCGCCGAATCCGGCGTCCATGCGAAGGATGCAGATCGCATGAGAATGGCGTCGTCGTAGCGCTGCGGCGGATATTCCATGGGCCGGTTGAAAATATGCTCCCAGATCGCCTCGTAGGAATCACGCGATTCATTTTCGGACTGGCCGGTGTAACGGAACCGCCCCCCACCAAACTTGCCACGCTGTTCGAGCTCTTCGAGGCCACGTCGCAGTTGCGTCGAGCTCATGTAGCCAAGCCCGCTTGCGCCGCCACACTGCAGCACAAGCGTAATGCGTTCGGACGCCATATCCTTCTGCGGGCCATAGTGCGTGCCTTCAGGAAAGTAGCCGACGTCGCCCTGATTTAGCGTCTTGCCTGGCGCTATGTTCGCCGAGCCGCGAACACAATAACGCACCTGATCAAAATTATGCCGATGGTGCGGACTGTTGTACGCGCCGTTCGATCGCGACAGCACGAGGCGGAAATTGTTCGGATCGGCTTCCTCGCCGCGAAAGAGATTCTTGAACGCAAGGCTCCCCTCGCGATGCCGCTCTTCCCCCTCGGACCACGGGACATCCCGGAAGTGGACGATTTGAACCAATTTACGCTCCCCAATGTTGGTTGTCGCGCCTGTCCTTGCAGTTCAGTGTAAGGGCCCAGCGCGACAGCGCAACCCGCGCAATCCTATTTTCGGCCGTTGCTGCGCTGAATGTGACATAGCTCCTGAACAAATTGATCGCTGAGGTTCCCTCGGCATCAATGTCGACAGCGAAACTAAAGGCGCTCGTCGAGGACTTCGCCCACCGATTCAGCCACGTCAGGCAGGTGTCATTCGAGCTAAACCCGGACAACCTCTGGAACTAGGTCAAAACTCCCGATACAGTAGTCGAAACGCCGCGCGCAAAGCAGGCGATCATGAATTCGGGAGGTTGCAGTTGAAACAGTTTTTGTTGCCGTCCATTGCCTTATTCGCGACTCATCTTGCTGCTTGCGCATGCGCTGCAGACCTGCCGCCCGCGCTCGCTGAACTTGCGGCTGCGGCCGACAAGGAAGGCGCGCTGAAGCTCAGTTGGGGCACGAGCTCACTTGGCGGTGCGGAAGGCGCGCGCCGGATGGAGCAAGCCATCAACGAGCGTTTCGGGACAAAGATCCGCATCACCTATTCTCCCGGTCCCGACCTTGTGCAGAGTGGCTTTCAGGTCGCCACGGAAGCCAAGGCCGGACGACCAGCCAGCACCGATGTGCTTCAGGGCGTCCATGAGACTTTGCCAGCGTTGATCCGTGGCAAGACCCTCAGGCCGATCGACTGGAAGGCATATCTGCCGGGGCGTGTGCAGGACGGCATGGTCGAAGCGGGCGGGATGGCGGTCCGGGTCGCGACCCAGCCCTACGGCGTCACTTATAACACACAGCTCATTCCGGAGCCGCCGAGGACCCTGTCCGCATTGCTGGAGCCCCAGTTCAAGAGCAAGATCCTGACCACTAGTTTTGCCGGCGGATTCTCGCTACTCGCGGCGAATGATGTCTGGGGGCCTGAAAAGACGCTCGCTTACATGAAATCGTTCGCCAGTCAGGCGGAGGGCCTCGGCCGGTGCAGCCCGGCGTTCGCAAAAATCGTCAGTGGCGAATTCCCGATCTTCGCCCTGGATTGCGGGCCGCAGGATGGGCTCGAGTTGAAGGCGAAGGGCCTACCGGTCGATGTTCTCATGCCACAAGACTATGTGATGTGGGGCTATACTTATCTCACGGTCCCGGTGAACTCGCAGCATCCGAATGCAGCTACGCTTTATTCTGTCTTTCTGCTTACTGACGAGGGGCAGAGCCTTCTTTACGACGTGTGGCATCGCGATTTGCATCTCTTTCCGGAATCCAAGTTCGCCGCCTTCATGAATACGGCGCTCAAGACGCCGGGCGCGAAGATCGTCGAAGGGTCCGCGAGCTGGATTGCGGAGCGCCCCGAGATTGAAAAAACGCGTGAAGCCATGGTGCGTCTCCTCCGTCAGTCCAAATAACTTCACGCTGCCGCGTTCCGGATAGGATGAGCATGAGCAACGCACAGCAGGACTCGCTGTCGCCGTTCATCCCGCGTGTCGGCTTGCAAAAGCTCCTGTCGACCGCCAAGGTGGATGGGTGGCAATTGCTCATGCTGGCGCTCGTGTCGGCAGCCAGCTTTCTGATCATTGCGCTCGTCGTCGTGGTGTTCTGGGTGAGCTTTCTTGAAAGTTCACTGATCGATCCTGAATCCACGTTCGGCTTCGCCAATTATGTCATCGCCTACACGAATCCGTTCGCTCTGGACGTTCTGCTCAATACGATCCTGTTTTCACTCGTAACGCTGGTGGTGGCGCTGGCGTTCGGCGTGCCGATCGCATGGCTCGTGACCCGGACAGATCTCCCGGGTCGTGCGCTCGTGTTCATTGCGATCACGATGACAATCCTCATCCCCGGTTACACGACTGCAATGGGTTGGCTGTTTCTGGCCCATCCGCGCATTGGGCTCATCAACAAATGGGCGCAGCAGACCTTCGGAATGACCGGCCGCGTGATCGATATCACCACGATAGCCGGAATGGGTTGGGTGCAAGGTCTGCATCTTGCGCCGATCGCGTTTGGTATGACGGTCGCGATTTTTCGCTCCATCAATCCGTCACTGGAGGAAGCGGCCGCCATGAGTGGGGCTGGGACACTGTCGACGCTTTACCGCATCACCCTGCGTCTCGCGTGGCCGGGTATTCTGGCGGCGTCGATCTACATTTTCGTGATTGCGTTCGCGGCGCTCGACACGCCGGCGATCATCGGCTGGGGAAACAAGACCTTCACGTTCGGAACCTACATGCTCGACCTCGTCAGTGGTCGCGGCGGCATGCCTGAATACGGCTCCGTCGCGGCGTTGACTGCACCGCTGGTCCTCTGGGCCGGAGCGATGACGTATTGGTATTATCGCGTGCAGCGGCGCGCTGGCCAATATCAGGTCGTGACCGGCAAGGCATATCGACCGGCGCTGATCAGAATCGGACAAGCCAAATGGCTCGCCTGGGCGTTGATAGGTTTTTTCATCCTGTGCGACGCGGGCCTGCCAATCCTGGTCCTCGGGTGGGCTTCGTTGTTGCCCGTTCTGTTGCCGCCGTCGGCGCAAGCCCTGACAATGGTTTCACTGACGAATTTTTCAAATCTCGACTGGAGTACAACGCTCGAAGCGCTGAGCAATACGTCTGTGCTCGCATTGGCGACGGCTACATTTGTGACGGTCATCAGCTTCTCGTTTT